>NZ_DJGL01000074.1:0-92384 GCF_002432735.1 Mesotoga sp. UBA5847
CCCCTAGAAAGGTTCTCCCTCCCGGCGAAGCCAGCCTTACGTCCCCGGATGGTTGGGGGTGAAATCCCCCTGGGCTACTCACCAATTTGTTCGTACAAACAAACTGTCAGTTTATGTAGTCTTATTACCAGGGAGGTGACTGAATGAAGAAGACATTCTGGGTTTTCGTTGTTGTTTTCTCTCTTCTATCCTATCTATTTGCTTTTAACGTTGGCTATATTGAGCTTGCAGAACTTGAGCCGTTTGTTCTTACGGAGAGTGTAGGAAGTAGAACAAGCAATGTGAACTTCACAGTTCTCTCGAAAAGCAATTCAGAAGAAGTCGCAATTGTCTTGTCCGGCTGGTTGTTCGATCCAGGAAGCGAGAATTCGGAGCGAGAAGTATTCATTCAACTTAGAGGAAATGGGGAGAGTTATGAAAAAAAGATTTCATTGATGAGAGAGGGTATATACTACACAATGAATCCCTTCATTCTCTCGTTTCGAAGAGGTTATACACTCGTGGTAATGGGACTCGAAGTTGATTATGATAAAAATAGGGGGGATGATGCTATAGAACTTGCGTTTGAGGACGTCTCGATTGAAGTTGAGTGGCATAGCGATGTGAGCATTCTTCTCGGGGAGGTTAATGAAGGTCTTTTTACTCAGGTCTCTGCAGTCCTTGAAGAACCTGTATTGTTAGTCAAGGGGGGAGAAAGGCCTACGGGCGGCTACAACATCGTGATAGACGGCGTTTATCTCCACGAAGATAGAACCATTGAAGTAGCTGCGAAACTGCAGACTCCGGGAAGCGGAGATTTCGTTACACAGGCCTTCACTTATCCTCATAAAGCGATAAGAATTCTGGGGCTTCATTCCGGCAATTACGATGTCTCAGTTCGAATGGAAGTGCTCAAGGATGGCGAGGTGATTGATATCTATGAATACAGCTCGTGTTTCACTCTTTACTCGTCAAAGAACTGATCTTTTGTACATAGGCATCGGCATCAAACTTCCTTTTTAGGCCGTTTGAGTTCATATATCTGACTTTTCCGAATACTGAACGCTCCGCCCAAGCTCTGTCGTGTTTTCCGAAGCACCAGAGAATGCCGCTATAACCATTCGGATCTCTACCGTCTAGTTCGTACCTGTCGTTAAGATAGTTCGCCGAGCTGATTGCAGTTTCAGGATCAGGACTCCATTCGAGGATCTTCTTTCCCCAATACATACGCATATAACCGTGCATTTTGCCCTTCGCGACCATTTCTCTCTGTGCTGCGTTCCAGTAAGGATCGTGAGTCATCCCGTCCTCCAGTTCAGAAAGTGAGTATACGTATTCTCGCCTATCACTTCTATGTTCATTGAGTGTCTTCTGAGCCCACGGGGGGAGTGCTTCGAAGGAATCGTACCTGGAGTTATAGAACACGAAATTCATGCTCAGTTCTCTTCTAACAATAAGCTCTTCAAGATAAGCTTCTATTCCCGATGAACCAGACTCCATAACCCTCCTGGCGATCAGACAAGGGGAGATTTGTCCGAAGTGAAGAAATGGACTCATCTCTGATAGACAGTCACAATTGGGGTCATTTCTCTCTTTCTCGAACCTATCTATTTTGGTTTCTAGAAATATCTCAAGTTGTCTATTTGCTTCTTCCTGTCCGCCAGGAAAGTTGCTGACCACGGATGCCGTGTGGTCGATATTTGAAAGGTCCGGATTGTCGAGATCAAATGTGGTCTCAAAGTCGGTTACAGGGTCTCCGGGTTCGAACACGACGGATTCGAAGTCAGTTATGAAATCTTGAAGGCGACTCAACACTCTTGGCCTAAACGTAGCTGCGCTGTATTCCTCCTTATTACTGGCTGCTTTGACAGGAACAACTACGTTGGCTTCGACCGCGATTACCGGGCACGAGGATGCTTTCGCAATTTCCCTTCTCCATGCGATCTGGTGCCTGAGGTATCCAACGTCTGTGACGATCAAAGCACAGTTCCTTGAGGCCCGGGGGACGATTTCTGTTGGATTACCCTCTAGAACAGTGAATCTGATACCCATTTCTTTGAGCTTTGATTTAACGGCCTTGAGCCCGTCAATCATAAAGGAAAAGTTCCTGAGATTTGCAGAGGGGTAATCGGTGTTGAAGACGAAAAGGACTATAAGAGGAAGGCTATTTCTCTTGGCTTCTTGCTTTGCGATCTCGAGTGCGGGGTTTTCTTCGGTTCTTTGAGAGGCCTGCATCCAGTACATAATGAATCTACCTTTGATATCTCGTCTCTTACTCAGGTTATGAATCCTATCACTCTTCATTTTCCGGACCTTCCCTTCCCGGAGTCCGTTATCTCAATCAATTCAGCAGGGTAGGGTTGGAAAAATGTTTGACGAGCAAGATACTCACTGTCAAATGCAACAATGTAAGAACGCAATATGTAGAGAGGAACACTTAGCGGGATTTTTCCGTCTCGATATCTTTCAAGCGTCTCTAGAAAAAACCTCTTCTCAGAAGAAGAGATGTAATTGGAGAAGTAACCAAGCCCATGCATCAAGACGTTTATGTGTGAAGTATGTTTTGGGGGGGTGGACATCATCTTGTAGAAGTGGGATGAATAATCGCTGTATACTTCTTCAATACCTCTTGAATCCATCTTTCCGATTATTCTTCCCATGATTCTCATTTCGTTCTGGTTGTAGGACATGAAGAGCAGCTTGTTATCCGACTGAAAATCAACCAGACCTTTTCTGGTGAGATTTATGGAGAGGTCTCTGAAGCGCGTGACGGTGAATAGAATAGTTAAGAAATGCTCTCTTATTGTGAAATTAGAAAGTCTTCCCTCGTCTTCTATAGGAAGCCCACAGTATCTTTCTAGTACAATGCCTCCAAAAAAACCAGAATCCCTTCCTGAAGAGGCGACTTTCCCTTCTCCTGGATAGACCTTAACATCCTTTATGCCACACGTAGGTGAGGCCGACTTAAGAATGAAGCCATCTACCCTTTCCAGTCCAAAAAAAAACTCTCCGTAAACTCCAAGAGGCGTTCAGTAACGTCAACTCCCGTTAAGGGTTGCACTAGTCTTGTTTCGTTAGATCTGAAAACCATGCGGATGGGCGGCCTAGGAACTCCGAGCCCGATGTCGTATTCCGGACATACGGTCCTGTAATTGACGAACTTCTCCAGCTTCTCCACGAATTTGTTCGGGATCATCTGAGCGTTGTATCTGCAGCTTTCGAAGCCCAGGCACCTGCTCACGACCACTTCGGGTTTGGCTAGTCTCAACACATCGCCCTCCTCGTTTATTCCAGAAAACCGATGATTTCTTTTGCTATCCTTTCAGGTGATTCAAGAAATGGAGCGTGTCCGCTTCCCTCTACTACTTTCAGAATGCTATTGGGAATCTTTTTAGCCAGTGGCTCTCCATGCTCCGCAACTGGGAGAATAATATCATTTTCTCCCCAAAGGATCAGCGTGCTGCATTCGATTTTGCCAAGTTTATCCGATATAGAAGCTGTGTCATCACTGTTTATGAATTCATAAATAAAAGAAGAGGACATGTGGTCCACGAGCGAGAAATATCTGCCGAAAGTCTCAGAACTGAATAAGGATTTGTCTCCCAATCCTTTAGTGTAAAGTAATCTTTGAACCGGAAAAGTTTGGAAATAGAACCTCATAGCGATCCGCGTCATTATCTTGCTTCGCGCAAAGAAACCGGGGAGAATATCTCTATCCCCGTGAATGGAAGAGTCAATGAGAACAAGGCGGTTGACCCTTTCGGGAAAATAGTAGGCGATGTACAAAGAGACCTCTCCTCCAAATGAATGGCCAATCAAATCAGCTTTCTCAATGTTCAATAGGCTCATTAAATCAACCACAAGCTCAGCATAACCCTTTCTTGAATAGTCACCTTTGTTTGAGGCAGTGGACAGCCCAAAACCGGGCAAGTCCAACAAGTAGACTCTTCTATTCGATGAAAGCAGTTTAGCAAGCTCTAGAAAATCAAAATGTGATCCAGCAAAACTATGTATCATTAGAACTGGGTCCCCATCTCCAATAACCTTGAAGAAGACCTCCTCTTGTTCTACCTTCAAATACCTTCCGTCTCTCTCTATTCTTCCGAAATAAATCCTGGCTATGGTAACGCTGAAGATACTGTTGATAACGAGGAGAGCAGCACCTATTAGCAGAATCAAAAAGAGCGCTTTAATCAATTTCATCAGATACACCCCTTCACGGGAAGTATTCAAGCAACAATAATATACCATTTTTTCTTTGCAGATCGTTGGATGGTTACGAATACCGAGTATCTAGGAAAGCAATTCTTCTTTTCGAAGAGCAGTGCTTCTTTCTTTTGGAAGAAGCCACCATTCGAGAACGATTAAGAGAAGCTATTGCCTTTTCTTCTTCTTGCCTAGAAGCTCTACACCTTCCTTGGCACTGAGATTTCCTTCTTCCAATTTCCTGATGATCTTCGAAGCTTCCTGAATTTGGCGATTTGCAAGCTCATATCCGAGACTTGTGACCAGTTACTCCAGTTTGCTTCTTGCAGTGGGATAGGAAATACTTAGCTCCTTCTGGAGTTCAGAGAGATTTCCTCTATTCTTAATGAACACTTTCAGGAAGTCAAGGAGTTCTTCGGGCAGGTAAAGCAGCTCGTCTTGCACAAAGGTCCCGATAATCTTAATCTCGCAGTTCTTAAAGGTATACTCGGTAATTGTAGATATCCGCCGCAGCTGGGACACTTAGCAAGCCGCTTCTTCATCCAGAGTTCTCCATCCGATCGGCAATATGCGTACTGCAAGAGAAAATATCGGTAAACCCGGGAAGAAGTCAATCTTTGGAGAGTCATCAATTCAATAAAGTTCAATAATATTATCTAATAATTGATAAATATATGACAATAACTAATAAGTGCAAATATTGCATAAGCAAAATCTTATTTCTTCTGAATTCTAGATATATTCCAACGATTCGATTTGATGGAGTGTGCGCATGACAGAGAAATGACCATTATTGAAACAATTCCTGAAATTCACCTGGAAAGAAAACTTTAGGTGTTTTCTGCAACGGAGACACGCTTCTGCAAGACAATCCTTGATGTAAATGAATGCGGAGATTCAAACTATTCAATTATCACCTGTCTTGTTTCGACACCCATTCTGAAGACAACTATAGCTGCAAATGTACTGAGAGCAGCCATAAAAATCATTACAACAAATACGCTACCGGTGGCTCCCATTAAAGTGCTGGTGAAATAGGGCGCGATAATTCCTGCTGACCTTGCCACAGCTCCTGAAGTACCGTTTCCAAGGCCACGCATCTCGGTTGGGTATAATTCAGGGGTATAAGCGTATACCATGCCCCAAGCTCCAAGAACGAATAGAGAAATCAGAACGCTGGCGAAAAGAAGAAGCGAAGAGCTGCTTACAAAAGCCATCACAATAGACGATACTGCCATTCCCGCAAAAAAGAATGTGAGAGATGGCCTTCTACCGAACCTCTCTATAAGAAGCGCTGCGGCAAGATATCCTGGAAGTTGCATGATAAGCATGAAAAAGGTGTACCAGAGAGATGAGACTGGGGTGAGCCCTTTCGACATGAAAATCTTTGGAGCCCAAGTATAGATTCCGTAGTACACAAAGCTAACCGAGAACCAGCTTATCCATATCATGATTGTCCTTCTCGCAAGACCGCTTCTAAAAAGCCCCAGAATAGGCTGCTTTGAGCGTTGGTGCATCTCAACTTCCTCATCTATACTCGTCGAAAGAATCTTTTCCAGAGCTGATTTTCCCTTCTTCATGAATTCATATTTTGGACTTTCAGGAAGAAGAAAGGATACGAATATAAGGGGAATACTGAAGAAGGCAAGCAAGTAGTATGACCACTGCCATCCAAGGGATTCCAGCGTTAACATTGTGAATCCGCCTATCAAGATACTTCCAATTGCCCAGCTAGATTCCAGGAGAGCAAGATAAAGGCCCCTGATTCTGATGGACGAGAATTCGGTAAGGTAGGCGTTTACAACAGGTAACAGTCCGCCATAACCAAATCCTGAGAAAAATCTTCCCAGGGAGAACACTCTCATTGAGTTAGAAGCGCCGGTGAGTCCTGTTGCAAATCCGGCGATCAACAAAAGAACAAGATTAGTCCACTTTCTTCCGAATCTATCTGAAATTGCACCGGAGAATAGTGCTCCAAGAAGCATACCTGCAAACACGGAACTCGCCATCATGTTCTGGCTTCCAACAGTTCCTGCGAGATCGTCAACAATAGAAGGAAGAGTCAGGGAGGTAATCATCACCCCTCCGGCCACAAGCATCCACTCCATTGATGTCAAGAGAAGCATTCGTCTTCTTCTACCGGAAGTGATATATTTCTGAATGACTTCGTCTATGTTCATTCGCTCACCCCTCTACTTGGCAAAAAAGCCCTTCTCCTCCAGCATGTTTCTGATACTCTCCAGTACCTCTTCAGAGTCCGCCTCAATAGTGTGAAGGTGGACTCCGTCTTTTGAAAGACTAAGAAGAGGAAGTGCATCTGATGCTTTCAGAGCAGATACAAACCTGTTTAGATGATCTATGCTTGATAGATTAAGCTGACCTTTGAGCTCACCATAGACTGCGTGAATCACGCTGACATCGATTACGCGTCCTCCAGCTCTTATTATTGCTGAAAGTTCATCGTAGATATCCTTTTCCTCGTGTTTTACGGAGACAACCATTCTTAAACTCTTTCTTCCGTCAAGAACATATCCTCTCGGAGTAGAGACGATTCTATAGCCTCTTTCCCTTAGCTCGTCAACATCCTTTACGATCATCTGTCTACTAACGCCTGTTTCAGCTGCCAGAGTCTGTCCCTTTACCGGAACGGTCGAAGCTTCAAGAGTCTCTAAGATGTGTTTGTATCGCGAAGATCTCTCCACCACCTCACCCCCAGCATAAAGCTAATTATAGCAGCTACTTTACAGTAATTCAGTCTAAAAAAATATGTCCGTAAGGACATGTCGTGAATTAAGAATCCACGAAAAACTCTGGTGGCAAGGGACGGAATCGAACCGTCGACACACGGATTTTCAGTCCGCTGCTCTACCTGCTGAGCTACCTCGCCATCAATCTGGTGGAAGCGACAGGGATCGAACCTGTGGCCTTCTGCTTGTAAGGCAGACGCTCTTCCTCTGAGCTACGCTTCCACCTCTGGCGCCCTCACGGGGATTTGAACCCCGGTCGCCGGCGTGAAAGGCCAGTGTCCTAGGCCACTAGACGATGAGGGCCGAAGCACGAATTTATATTACACTATAAACCGTCCCCGGTCAAGAGGTCGATGCTTTTCTTTCGTGGCTTTCGCCCACTACTTTGGGTTCATAATCCGCCTTGGGTAGGGTTTTTTCATGATAGAATCTTGAAGAAAGGGGTGATCGTGATGCCGATTGACTTCAGAATGACAAAAAAAGGGCTGATTCTTCTCATTGACTCTTACAGAACCGTCGATGAATTGAGGCAAGACATCATGAAGAAGTTTGCTGACGCGAAGGATTTCTTTCGTGAAGGAGATGAGATCTCGCTCATGCTTACTCAAGATACAAGCAAACCGGATGACATCGTTAAGATCGTCTCGCTGTTGAGTGATCTTGGTGTCCACGTTAAGGACATACTCGTGGGTAGTATGGAGCAAAAGGATGTGAAAGTCGGTCAGAAGTATGATCTTGTTAGAGAGAAGATTACTGAAGTTCGAGGAGCTCAGATCATTAGGCGTAATCTCAGATCAGGACAGATAGTCGTTCACAATTATGATGTTGTGGTGGTTGGCAATGTTCATCCCGGTGCAGAGGTAATCGCCGGTGGTAGCGTTGTAATATTTGGAAGTGCAAGAGGGGTTGTTAGAGCCGGTTACTCTCAGGGTGAAATCGGGATAATCGCAGCGATCGATTTGCAGCCTTCACTGATCCAAATTGGGAATTTCATAACTCAGGAATACGATCGTTTTGATAAGCCTGCCGTGGCACACGTAAGGACGGGTAGGATAGTAGTTGAAGAGGCGGACAATGTTAAGTTTGAAGTAAAGGGGGAGGCGAATTGAGTTTAGCCAGGTTATTGATTAATCTCTCCAATGCCTTTGGACCTGTGGGATACGAAGATGAAGTCCATTCGGTAATTAGGGAAGCGATAGGTCCGTTTGTGGATGAGACCTATACAGACGAGATTGGAAATCTGATTGCAGTTAAGAAAGGAAGTGGGAAGAGAATAGGCGTATTCACTCATGTTGACGAGGTATCGCTTGTGATTTCGAGAGTCGATGAAAGAGGGTTTGCAAGGTTTGAAGAGCTAGGAGGCGTCGATCCTAAGGTATTGATTTCTCAGAAGGTTAAGATCAGGAGCAGAGATGGAAAGGAAAGATCAGGAGTAATTGGAATGTTGGCTCCCCACCTTCAGAAAAGGGAGACAAGAGGAGAAGTCCCTTCTTTCGATGAGCTCTTCATTGATGCTTCGATTAATCCGGATTATGAGAAGATAGGTGTTGGCGATCTTGCAGTAGTAGACATTTTGGCGTTTGAGATGAACGGCAAGGTTGCTGGGAAAGCTCTTGACGACAGAGCGTGTGCAGCGATTAGCATAGAGACTGCAAGAGAGCTCTCGAAATACAGTACAACTCCTACCGTCTATTTCGTGTTCACAACAAGAGAAGAAGTCGGGGCAATAGGAGCAAAGGGCGCCGCTGAAGCTTTGGAAATCGATCTTGGTGTTGCCATGGACGTTACTCACCATGACAAAGAGAACGATGTCGAACTTGGAAAGGGTCCGGCCTTAACTGTTGGAGGCCCGAATATCCACAAGAAGTACTTTGAGTTACTCGATAAACATGCGAAAGACAATGAAATCAAAGTTCAATATGACTTCAGCTCAGGTAGAACGGGAACTGATGCAGACAATGTCCAAATAGCCGGTACCGGAGTTCCAACGCTTCTGCTTTCTCTCCCTGAAATGTTCATGCACACTCCAGTCGAAGTAGTTCAAGTTAGTGATGTTGCAGGAACGGCCAGATTACTTGCAGGATTTTTCATATCTCTGAAGGGGGCTGAGGAGCAATGAAGCTAGAACGCCTGAAAGACCTTTGCGAACTCCCGGGAATATCAGGTTTTGAGGAAAAAGTCTCTTCCTTCATCAGGAGCATTGTCGAGCCAAGAGTCGATTCGATCTGGACCGATACAGTTGGAAACCTAATCGCGGTGAAAAAGGGGACGGGGAAGAGTTCTAAGAAGCTTATGCTTCTTGCTCATACCGATGAGGTTGGTCTTATGGTGAGGAAGATCAATGAAGACGGCACACTCTCCTTCACCAGTGTAGGAGGAGTCGATCCAAGAGTATTGATGGGTAAAAAGGTTTTGGTGGGAAAGGATTTTGCTCCTGGAGTGATAGGGTTTGAAGCCATACACACTCAGGATCCAACCGCTTTGCTTAAAACACCAAGTATGGGCAAACTGAGAATCTATTTGGGTTATTCAAAGAAGGAAGAGGCTCAGAAGAACCATCGCATTGGCGACCCAGTATTCTTCGATACTCAGTACGAAGAGATTGGCGACTATGCGATTGCGAAATCATTTGACGACAGGACGGGGTGCGAAGTACTAATAAGGATTCTTGAGAGCCTTGAAGGATACCGTCTGGATTTTGATGTCTATTTCGCCTGGGTGGTCCAAGAAGAGGTTGGTCTGAGGGGAAGCGGGGTCGCGGCGAAACAGATAAAGCCGGACGCAGCTCTTGTGTTCGAGAACACTACGGCTGGAGACAACCCGGAGCTTCCTGATTACAGGTGGGCCACAAGTCTTGGAAAAGGCCCCGTCTTAACATTTGCCCACAGTGGATTGGTGCTAGATAAGAGGATACTCGACACAATCGTGGATACTGCTAAGAAAAACTCAATAAAATTCCAGTACAAGAGCAGGATAGCTGGGGGTACTGATGCAGCTAGGCTTGCAAGAGTAATTTCGGGTATACCGTCAGGTGTTATCTCGACTCCTTCGAGATACATACATTCTCCAACTTCTGTAATAAACGTCAATGATTTTCTCGGAGTGGTAAAACTTGCCAGTTTACTAGTTAAGGAAGGGAAGGTGCTGTCTAGATGAAAAAGCTGATTGAGAAACTGGTTACGATTAGTTCTCCCAGTGGTAGGGAGGATGCTATAAGGGAAGCGATCGCCGAAGAGATCAAACCATACGTTGATAGCATGAAGATAGATCCGTTAGGCAATCTTGTTGCTCTGAAGAAAGGAAAGAGTGGTAAGAAGCTGCTATTTGACGGTCACATGGACGAAATCGGTGTCGTGGTCACACATATCGACTCAAATGGTTTTCTCAGGATTGATTCGATAGGTGGGCTGTCTCCATATATGCTTTTGGGTTCGAGATTGATTTTTGAGACAGGAGCATCAGGTGTCGTTGACCTAGAAGGGGAGACGATCAAAGAGCTCGGGGAGACCATCAAGAATCTTGATTTCGACCACATTTTCGTTGACATCGGAGCAATAGATAAGAGTGATGCAGAGAGGAAGGCACCGATCGGGACTTTTGGAACATATGATTCAGAGTTCATCGATCTTGGAAAGAGACTCATCTCGAAATCTATGGACGACAGGATCGCCTGTGCTATTATGATACAGGTCTTGAAAGAGCTAAAGGATCCCAAAGACGATGTTTACTTTGTCTTCGCCGTTCAGGAAGAAGTTGGACTAGTGGGTGCAAGTGTCGCTGCATTTGATATTATGCCAGATATGGCTGTTGCAGTAGATGTTACCGCAGGACCCGACACCCCGAAATCTTTGAAGAGAATGGGATTCAAACTTGGAGAAGGACCTACGATAAAGATAAAGGATCGCGGAAGCATAAGCTCTTCGAGAGTAGTATCTAGATTGAAGGAGATTGCTGAGAAAAAGGAGATTCCCACTCAGTATGAGGTCTTGATTTTTGGAGGCACTGACGCTAGAGGTTACCAGACGACCGGAAGAGGAATAGCCTCAGGAACGGTCTCGGTTCCTTGCAGATACGTGCACTCGCCTCACGAGATGGTTGATTATGATGATGTTATTAATGCGGTTCGTCTGTTAAAGGCACTTGCTGAAGAAGGAGTGGAATGAGAAGAATCACATTTACCAGTGAATCAGCTGAAAGGTGTCAGTTGATTTTTGGGAAGGCTTTTGCTGGAAGACTTCCAGAGTCCCTGAAAATAGTAGACTCTGGTTTTAGAAAGGTCTTTGGCGAAAGACTGGAAGACGAATACTTGATGCCCGGTGGAGAACATGTGAAGTCAGTTGACAGAGTGTTCGAAATATATCAGGTTATAAGGGCTTCGAGAAGAAAAGCAATAACAGCCGTTGGAGGAGGTTCTCTCATCGATCTGGTAGGTTATGCGTCATCAGGTCATACCGATATTGAGAAGCTCTTCCTCTTTCCTACGACGACAGTTAGTCAGGTGATGCCTGCGCTGAAAGGATTCAGGGTGAATTTCGAGTTTGTGAAGGACCTTCTCTCTTTCAACTGTCTCCCGGACAAAGTCTTCATTGATTTTGAGGTCAGTTACAGAGAGTATGCTTGCTCGTCTAAGAGTGTTCTGATCTTTCCTTTGCTGGTTGCCCTTTCGTTTGATAATAGGCTTTTCAAGTATCTTTTTAACGTTGTGGTCTCTGGTAAAGATATCTCTGCTGAGCAATGGGAAGATATTGTTTTCTCGTCAGTGAAAGCTTATCTTAAGGGAATTGAAACTGGCCGATTCGTTGTAGGCACGGAAATTGGAAGGCTTATTGAAACTGCTTCTAGGCTTAAGGCTGGATATGATGCTTCACTTCTATTTGGAGCCATGATGGAATTACGTCTGGCCGAGAAATTTGGTACAGGGGATAGCAGTGTGACAGAAGACTTTTTTAGAGTGGTGAAATTGCTGTGGGACAGTAGATGGTCTTCCAGAATTGATATGTCGTCCTTGGTTGACTTGGTCGAACAGAAAGGTGGTGTAAGAATCAGTACTCCTGACGGAAATCTCGACAAGACTTACTTCGTGGGGTGTTCTGTATTTGAGAGATTTGTCAGGGAAAAGACCTGGAGGGGATTGGAGAATTTTGTATGAGCGAAGTATCGCATGATTATGTTCTGAAGACTCTTATCGTTATCGTTCTTGCATTGTCGGCAGTTGTCATGACGCTTGGAGGATATGCTATTTTTCTCCGGGAGGAAAACAGAAAGTCGGAACTCATAATTGAGGAAATCAGAAGTTCTGTGCTTTCTCAGGGGATCGATCAGCCTGAACAGCCGGACAATCCCGTACAGTTTCCCACAGGAACACAGGTTGTCAGAGAGACAATATCGATTCCAGAGACTCAGAACTTCTTTCTTGAGGTATTCGACTATAGGCGGCTAATACTGAACTCCTTCGACTTTCTTGCAGAAGGTTCCGAGTTTGGTTATGTTGTTGTGGAAGAAGATACAGCATTCAAGTTGTGCGTGGAGAAAGGTCTCGGGAAGTACTTTATCACCAGGGTGGGGGATAGTTTTGGCGTGATGTTTCTGGGGAAGAACCCACTTGACGGACTTTATGACTCAAAGACGGCGTATGGAATTCAACTCGTATCGCACACAGTCTCAGATGGGATAGCACCACAAGTAATGGATCTGAGGAGTGCAGGTTACCCTGCCTTTGTGTATAAGTCAATAACCGCGGACGGGAGAACATTCTATGCAGCTGTTTTAGGGGTTTTCCCTGATGCGGCAGCGGCCAGAGAGTACTCTTCATCAGTCGACGTTCAGGCACTCCAGAGGATAACGGGCTGGAATATCACTGACAGGTTTCCGAGGCAGTTGAGATGAGGAAGATTTCGGTCAAGGAGTTACAGATAATCGGATCAATTGTGATACTAGTGATCATGGGGTTTGTGGCCCTCTCAGGGTATAGCGGTAGCAACACAATGGCCATCGGTGAAAACTCTGATAAATCGAAGTCGGTTAGCTTCCCTATTGATTTGAACTCTTGCTCGGAGAAGGAGCTGGAGCTGTTGCCGGGGATAGGCCCTGCCAAGGCTCGAGCAATAGTCGATTACAGAGCTACGTCCGGTCCGTTTTTTTCCATTGACGATCTTCTTCTTGTCAGGGGAATTGGTGAAAAGACCCTGAGTAACTTGAGAGAAATGGTGACCGTTTCCGGTCAGCTGTATTCCAACGCAGAAGGAGTGGTTTTAATCGACATAAACACGGCTTCCTCTCAGTCTCTTCAGAAAATTCCAGGAATCGGTGAAGCTAAGGCAGCTGCTATAATCGAATACAGGGAACTCAAGGGACCCATAATAACTGAGGAAGACCTTCTCAATGTACCTGGAATCGGACCTTCCATACTTCCTGAAATCCTTGCTGCCATTATTCCTCTTATCGGGGCTGAAGAACAATCCGGTTCGAGAAAGGTGAATGTTAATAACGCAGATGTGGAAGACCTCTGTAAGCTTCCAGGCATCGGGCCCGTACTTGCTCAGAGAATAGTTGAGGCGCGTGCTCATTTCGGTCCATTTCGTTCGTGCGATGATCTGGCTAAGGTAAGTGGAATTGGTGATAAGACCATTGCCAGTTTGAAGGAGCTGGTTGAGTTTTGAATCTGCTTCATGTTTGCTGCGCACCGGATCTAGTTAGTTCTGTTTTGAGGAGAGAGGAACTGAAGCATTCAATGCTGCTTTTCTATAATCCGAATATCTATCCTGAAGAAGAGTTCTTCAAAAGATATCATGCTTTCCGAAGAGTCTGTCAAGAAATGGGAGTTGAGTGTCCTGAACCAGACTACAGCCCCGAGGACTTCTCTGCTATTCATGATTCCTTTGAAGATGAGCCGGAAGGGGGCATGAGATGTACGAAATGTATAGAATTAAGGCTGAGAAAGGCAGCGGAAGCTGCAAAATCCTTAGGTGCCAAGAGCTTCAGTACCACGCTTCTTGCAAGCCCCCAGAAGCCAATTTATCTGATCTGTCAGATTGGGCAGAAAGTTTCGGAATCGTTTGATTTGGAGTTCATTTCGGAAAACCTAAGACTAGAAAGGGGAAAGCTAAATCAGTTTTTGGGTAATGTCTATGTCCAGAATTACTGTGGCTGCAAATCTAGTCTCAACGAAATTGTCCAGACCAGAGAGATCAAGAAAAGGAGAGATAAAGAGGCGCTAGAGAGAGACTTTTCATGCTTCGCCGATCTCTGGAGATTCAGAGGTGCCGTAATTTCTCGAAGCAGCATCCCCGTTGAAGAGGTCTCCGTGTTGAAAGAGCTGATAACTCTCATTAAGCCTTGTGCACTTCTTGATGATGTCGAAGATGTTTCACTACAAGGCAAAAGATGGTTGAAAACCGGGAGTTACAACTGCCGGATAATCAGGGAGAAGAAGTAATGGATACTCTGGCAAAAAGAATCAGATCACTGGGGGAAGAGTGTGGCATGGTCTTTCGCCTGGTCGACGAAAAAGGAATTCCTTATGATGGGGATTTGGAATTTGATATCCCTCAGCTCATAATAGCGCTTTCAAAAGCTACGGGTTCGAGAAGCTCAACGGTTGTGAATGGGACGCAGATTACCGCTCTATATCTTGATGGAATTAGAAAGAGTTCTTATCTCATAGTGCTCGGTGAGTTCCTTGAAGACAACGCATATAGGCTTTTGAAAACGGTTATCGAGTCCCATGAGGCGAACCTGTGATTGAATTCACTTTGAAACCTGCGGGTCTAATTGATCTTGATTCGACACTTGACTGTGGTCAGACTTTTCGATGGCGAAAAGAAGGAGACTGGTGGAAGGGAGTTGTTCGAGATACAGTTCTCTTCCTGAAAGAGAACTCAGATGGAATTATTGTCAGATCTTCCTCCAAATCTTTGCTCGGAAAAGATATCTATGAGGAAATTGGGAACTACCTTGGACTTGGAGATAATCTGGAGGAGATTCACTCAATAATTCTGGAAAGACTGAAGTGTTTTGATCAAAGGGTTAGAATCGTGTCTGAAAAGGCTCTCAAGGAAGCCGAAGGATTGAGAATACTTAGGCAAGATCCTTTTGAGATGGTTGTGGAGTATATTCTCTCAACTAGAAACAGCATTCCTATGATTCGATGGATGAGCGACAAACTATCGGAACTCTTTCCCGAAAACAGGATCGATCTATGTCAGGAGAGTTACTACACGTTTCCTTCATTGGAGCAGGCCAAGGGAATCTCAGCAGAAGCTCTGACCGAGCTCAAAATCGGTTTCAGGGTTCCGTGGCTTATGAAACTCTTTTCAGACATAGAGACAGAAGGGTATTTCTCACGGCTTTCTTCACTGGCTGCCGAAGACTTGCTCGAAGAATTGATGAAGCATGACGGCATTGGTTACAAGGTAGGTAGCTGTGTAATGCTCTTTGCCTACGGTAAGCTGAGCGCCTTCCCGGTAGATATCTGGGTGAGCAGAGTGATGAAAGATCTGTTCGCGCTGGACGGTTCAACAAAGAAGGTAATGCAGTTTGGAATGGATTCCTTCTTTCCTTATGGAGGGTACTATCAAGAAGCACTATTCAGGTACTATAGAACTCACAAACTAGGAAGAGAGAAGAAATGAGGATAAATGTTATCGGTGGAGGACTGGCCGGTTCTGAAGTTGCTTTGAGCCTCGCGGATTTCGGAAAAGAGGTAATGATTTTTGAGATGAGACCTGCCAGGAAAACCGATGTTCATCAATCGGAAGACTTTGCGGAACTAGTATGCAGCAACTCTTTGAAATCTAAGTCACTGGACAATGCATCGGGCCTGTTGAAGGAAGAGGGTTTGCTAATTGGCTCCCGACTTCTGGAAGCCGCCCACCGTCATAGAGTACCTGCCGGAAAGGCTTTGGCAGTAAACAGAGAGACCTTTGCAAGAGAGATCACTAGGAGGATAGAGAACCACCCACTTATCAGTGTTCGGAGAGAAGAGGTGTGCCAGCTAGACATCTCCGGGTCAGTCAATATAGTGTGTACCGGCCCACTAACTTCTGAATGCCTTGAGAATTATCTAGGTGAACTGTTTGGCAACGCACTCTTTTTCTTTGATGCTGTAGCTCCAATAGTCGCTTCGGATTCGGTAAACTTCGAGAGAGCCTTTGTTGCTGACAGATATTCCGACACCGGAGACTACGTGAACTGCCCTCTTACGATTGAGGAGTACGAAGTTTTCTGGAAGGAGATTGTATCGGCAGAAGTTTTGGAGATCGAAAACTTCTCGGATCGATTTCTCTTCGAACGCTGCCAGCCTGTTGAAGAGATAGCGCGAAGCGGAAAAGAAGCTCTGAGATTTGGTCCAATGAAGCCGGTGGGACTGACCGATCCTGCAACGGGAGAAGAACCTTTTGCGGTTGTTCAGCTTAGAAAGGAAAATCTATCAGGTTCACTTTTAAGTCTTGTTGGGTTTCAAACGAGGCTGAAATGGAGCGAGCAGAAGAGAATCCTAGGACTTATCCCAGCTCTAAGGAACGCCGACATTGCCAGATATGGAGTAATGCACAGGAACACCTTCCTCGATTCACCCAAGCTTCTGAATCCCGATCTTCAGTCCAAAGATTACCAAGGGCTGTTCTTTGCAGGACAGATTTGCGGTCTTGAAGGATACGTGGAGGCAATAGTCTCCGGAAGGCTTGTGGCAATCAATGTCAATCGATTTGTTGACGGTCGCAGAACGTTAATTCCTCCGAAGGAGACAATGCTTGGAGGGCTGGTCAACCATGTAACAGTATCTGGCAGGAGTCCCTTAAGACCAGTATATGCGAATTTTGGTCTTCTACCGGAGATAAGGATGAGAGATAAGAGAGAGAAGAATAGAAGAAAGGTATTAAGAGCGCAAGAGCAGATGGAGGATTTCCTGAAAGAGGTGAGAAAGTGATATACAGAAGCAAACCCGTCTTTTCGAGTAGACCGTGGGGTGATAGTGATTTGAACACCATCTACGGAGTAGATTCTGAAGAACCGATAGGAGAAGTTTGGCTTCTGTCAGATACAGCTAATATGAAGACCAGTCTTGAGTCAAGCTCTTCAAGACTGAATCCTGAAGATGTTACTGAAGAGCTTTGTGGACGAGCTTTGCCTAGGTTTCCTTTGATGGTTAAATATATCTCGGCAAAGGAATGGCTTTCAGTCCAAGTTCATCCTGATGATGAATTTGCCCGTCGCATTGAAGGAGAACCATGGGGTAAGAGCGAATGCTGGTATTTCTTAACAAATGGTCAGGTGCTTGCAGGCTTAAAGAAAAAAACCGAGACAATCGACATCAGAGAGAAAGACCTGAATCACATCAGTCTTAATAAGGGAGATCTTCTGGCTTTGCCTGCAGGTGTCGTACACGCAATAGGGCCGAGTTCTAAGCTGATCGAGATTCAGCAGAACAGTGACACAACGTACAGGCTCTTCGACTGGAACAGGGGTCGGGATCTTCATCTTGACAAGGCAATCAAAGTAATTAAGCCGTCTGTTAATCCAGAATACTGTAAGAACATGAAGAGTTTTCAGTGGAAATACTTTTCGATAGAGAAGACAGTGACATTCTCCGGTACTGGAATATGTGTCACAATTGAGGAAAGACCTAATCTATATGTGGTTATCAATGATAATGTTGAATCCCAAATGCCATTTCTTGCTATCACTTTGGGACCATTTTGGAGTGAGGACTTGTGAAGCACATTTTGGTTCTTGCCTTTATATTGACCGTTTCAGCTCTTGCCTTTTCTGTTGACAAAACGGATTTGCTTCTTTCGAAGAACTACCTTATGGATATACAATCACTTGACAGCAGAGATTTGGAAACGAAGGCTTATCTTACGTTAGCCGTGGGTCTGAAGTACAGAGAGACTATCCAACCAAACTACAAGGTTTGGTTTAGTAATCTCTATTCAGAGCTTCAAGGAGAGGTACTTCCTCCGTACCTTCAGGAAGCCATCGAGGTGGTCTACCAGTTAGTCGCTGTTTCAACTGTCTCCGCGTTGAATATGCTCTATTCGTCTGAAAGCGAGGACCATCTCTTGAAGGCGGTATCTCTGAGAGCCTTCTTCTATGATTGGGTTGATACAAGAGACCCGAGATCGGCAAAGCAGATCGCGGAGACGGCAAATGAGTTGATTGACGCTCGACCCGGGCAGTATTTCCCATACAAAGCTTTGCTGGAGTTGTATTCCAGCATCGGCTCAATGGATATTGAAAGGTTAATGGAAATCCGAGAAACGGTATTCTCTGAAAACCTTCAGGGACTGCTCGGAGACGATCTCATCGAAAGCGAATTTGTCTCAGGGCTTACAGAGATGGTTATAGAGGACTTTTCGAGGCTGGAAACAGAGGATCCACTTTCAAGCTATTATGTGGCGATGTCCTATCTGCAACTTGGTGAAGTACCTCAAGCTTGGGAGATCTTAGACTCCCTCGATCTAAATCAGATTCCTCCCAGATTTGCGTCTAATGCTTCGATGGTAATTGGAGACATTTACCTTGAAGATGGTAACTTTGAAGAAGCAATTGAGCGCTATCAGGAGGCAGTACGTTTTTGGCCGAACAACTCAAGGGCTATTAGGAATCTTGGAATGGCCTATTATGAGACGAAAGATCGAGACTACTATGATTTAGCTAGGTTCTATCTTCAGCTGAGTGGATTCGAAGATTATGATTATGCAGTAAGTTCTGCACTGAAGGAGTTAAGGCGAAGAGTAATCTTTGAACTGGCGCTTGTTACAGTAGTCCCGCTTACTGCCGTAGTAGTCCTAGGGCTCTTTCTGTTAGAATACTTTAGTAGAAAGAGAAAGAGTTCACAAGAGAGAAAGGCGATGAAAGAAGACGGAGGAAATGATGAGAATTGATGTTCTTGACAAAGGGTTCGTCGAGCTTGTAGACCGAATGGGAGATGACTACTCAGCGGTTCAGGCAGCTAGAGTAAGTTATGGTAAGGGCTTAACTAGCAAAGATAGAGATGATCGCCTAATTCGTTATTTGATGGAGCATGGTCACCACTCCCCTTTTGAACACATAGTGTTCAAGTTCCACTTGAAGCTACCGATTTTCGTTATGAGACAGCTCGTGAGACACAGAATAGCGTCAATAAATGAGCGAAGCGGAAGATATACTGAGTTCTCTGATGAGTGGTATCTGCCCGATTCCATAAGGACTCCAGACGGCGAAAACAAACAGGGTTCAGTGGAATGTGCAGATAAGGCAATCACTCAAAAGGCGATTGCAATAATCGGAGAAGCCTATAAGAACGCTTTTGTCGCTTATAGTAGGCTCATAGAAATGGGCGTTGCAAAAGAGATGGCGAGAATTGTACTTCCCACATCTATGTACACAGAGGCGTACTGGACTATCAATGGAAGGTCGATTATGAATTTCCTAAATCAGAGAGCAGATTCTCATGCTCAGCCAGAAATCCAACTGTATGCTAGTGCAATCGCAGAGATTTTCGAAGCTAAATGTCCGGTAGTATATGATGCTTTCATCAGGTACAACTACACAGGTGATCTTCTGAATAAGGAGGTTAGGGGATGAGACTTGCCAATATCATCCGGTTACTTGATTGCGAGATACTGAATAATGTAACTGAAGATCCTGAAATAGAGTCGGTAGGAGCTGCAGATCTGATGAGTGATGTGCTTGCTTTTGGAGGACCTGGAATGATTCTGGTAACAGGCCTGAACTCTCCTCAATGTGTTAGAACTGCCTCAGTGGTTGGAGCCGCTGCAGTGTTGATAATAAGGAAAAGAAATGTTCCTGAGACCACGATTCATCTGGCTCAAGAGCTTGAGATGCCTTTGATTCACGCGAGAATGTCGATGTACAGGGCTTGCGGAATTCTTTATAGAGAGGGTCTTGGAGATTCACTCGAAGAAGGGAAGAACTTTGACTGAACGAAGTGTTGACGACCTCCTTGATAAGTTAAGAGGGTTATTTGTAGATATAACGGCAAAAGACATAATGTTGAAGAGCGTTATCACGCTTACCAAAGATAGAACGATGTGGCAGGCGAAAGAACTGATGAGGATCTGCAAGATATCAGGAGTTCCCATTACCGATGCCGATAACCAGCTGGAAGGCATAGTGAGTATAGAGGACATTATTGTTGCTCTGGAGGGCAACTACATAACTGATTCGATTGAAAAGCATATGACAAGGGATTTAGTTACACTCTCTCCAGAGATGAATCTTGAGGCACTGATTGAAAAGTTCAACAGATATAGATACGGGAGATTCCCGGTTGTTGATTCCGAAGGGAAGCTCATCGGAATAATTACAAAGAAGGATATTATCGGAGCCATTCTTGATAAATTCAGGCTAATCTATGTTCACGATACCCGACGAAGGGAAGTTCTGGAGAGAAGCGTTGACTGGTTTGATAAGTCTCTTATTTCGGGAGATGCCGTTGAGAAAAAGAGTGCTGACTTCGTATTCCATATTGATTATTCGGAAATTGACATGGCCGGAGTTGGATCTGCGAAACTGAAGAGCTATCTGAAGACGCTTACAGAGGACGACAATCTGATACGGAGAGTATCAATCGCCTGTTATGAAGCTGAAGTGAACGTCGTAATTCATAGCGGTAGCGAAGGTTATATCTTCGCCTGGTACGATGAGGCCCTGGTAAGAGTGAGAGTTGAAGACTATGGAAGAGGTATTGAAAACGTGGAGCAGGCAATCAAGGAAGGATTCTCCACGGCGTCTGATCACATTCGCGAGCTGGGTTTTGGAGCGGGGATGGGCCTTCCGAACATGAGAAGGTACTCAGACAAAATGGTTGTAGTATCTGAGGCGGGAAAAGGGGTTGTGGTTGAAATGCACTTCTATCGAAATGGGAGGAAATGACATGAGATTGAGCGAACTGGTTGACAAATGTGGGACAAAAGTAGTCACAGACTTACCTCTTGAGGCTGACATATCGGATGCTTACATTGGAGACTTGCTTAGCGACGTAATGGGAAATGCCCCATCGAATTCTATCTGGTTGACTGTTCAGTCTCATATGAATATTCTGGCAGTTGCCACTATTGTAGGGGTCAAAGCAATTGTGTTGTGTAATGGTCTTCACTTCGACGCCGCGACTATTAGAAAGGCCGAGGAAACGGGAATCGTCCTTATGGAAAGCGAAGAAACTACCTTCGATCTTGCTTACAGGCTAATAGAGAGTGGTTTGAAGGGCTGAAGTGTTTTGCAGTTTCTTTGTGACTTTCACATTCATAGCTGTCTCTCTCCATGTGCCGAAATTACAATGACGCCAGGCGAGATTGCAAAAGTATGTGTATCAAGAGGGATCGATTGGATTGCTATTACGGATCATAACAGTGCGGGTAACGTTAGAGTTTTCAGCAGTGTTCTTCAAGAAGTGGGGGTTTCCGTGATCCCCGGCGTAGAAGTACACACACTTGAGGATGTTCACGTATTAGCATATTTTCCAGATGTTTCGTCAGCAGAAGGGTATTCTGCATTTCTTAAGAGAGAGAAGCTTCCGATAGTTACGATAGACCCTGAGATATCTGGTTATCAGTTGTTGGTTGATGAGAATGATTCTTTTGTAGGTATGGAGGAAATCTGGCTTGGACAGCCAGCTTCTCTGAGCATTTCTGAGACTCTTAAGACTGTAGAAGAGAATGGTGGGATTTCAGTAATGGCTCATATTGATAGGAAAATGGGTCTCATTGTGCAGCTCGGACTTGTACCAGAAGAATGTATAGAAGTGCCCATGGAGATTTCTTTTGAACGGACTCTGAAGCGGGGGCTGCAGACGAAAAACATTATACATTCAAGTGATGCACACAGTTTAGACCTAATCAAGCCCACAGTGGCAATTTCGGCCAGCACAAGAAGCTTCGAGGAGTTCAAAGCTGCGATTTTTTCCTCAGGAAGGGCGTTGAGGATAATATGGGACTGAGAACAATCTGCGACCATATACTGGATATTGCTCAGAACTCAGTAGATTCTGGAACAAAAACAGCGAAGTTAACGATCGAAGAAAGGAAGGAAGAGACTCTCTTTTTCTCGGTTGTGGATTGGGGTAAGGGGATTAATGCTCAATCTTTGGAAGCAGTCATGGATCCTTTCTATACGGAAAAGAAAAAGAAAGTCAAGTTCGGATTAGGCTTGCCGATGTTGAAGTTTGCAGCTGAATCTACGGGAGGCAACTTCGAAATTCGTTCAGAGCCTGGGATTGGTACAGAGGTTAGCGCACTGTTCATTCTTTCAAGTGTCGACTGCCAGCCTGTAGGTGATGTCCCATCGACTCTATTTGCTGTGATTACTATGAAAGAAAATGTAGACTGGACAATAGAGAGAGTTCTAGATGAAGATGGTTATTCTTTCTCCTCGGCTCAATTCAGAGAAGTTCTGGGGAACGACTGTTTCGTTTTTCCAGTCAAAATGAAGATGATTCTTGAAATTCTTCAGGAGGCAGAAATTTCATTGGGAGGTTTATCGGATGTCCATTAGAAGATTATCGATTATTCTCAGTATGCTTTTGCTATGTGGGTTTGGTTTGGCAAGCATCGTTCCGTCAAGGATCGCTGTTCTTGACAACAGAGTGATCTCAGACAACGAAGTTCTAGAGATTCTGAACATTCAGCGTGGAAAGGAAATAAGCGGTTCTGAACTTGAAGAGGCGATAGAGAGAGTGAAGAACAGTGGTTACTTTTCCGATGTTTATCACAGCTTCGATGAAGCATCCAGACTTCTGACAGTTCAGGTCAAAGAGTACCCTGTTGTAGAGGTTTCAGTTGTTTTCGACGGTCCGAAAATCGTTGAAACATCTCTACTCGAAGCTGCTTCAGTTATCAAGAGTGGCAAACCTATGAATCCTTCAAGGTTGATGTATGATATTCCCTTAACCCTAGAAGCAATAGAGAGCAAACTGGCTGAAAGCGGTTATATAGAACCGTTTGTACGGGTAGAGTGGGAGACCGATAAAGACAGAGCCGACATTTTTTCAGGTAATGTTACTGATAAGGTGAAGGTCACTTTTACAGTTAAAATCTCTTTCCTGTGGGAGCTTTCGATCGATGCTCCAATATCGGATGAAGCTAAATCCTATCTCCTTAGTAGATTGGAGATAGATTATTTGAAAAAGTATTACGATACTTCGATCCTGATTAGATGGGTCAATTCTAAGAAAAAGTATGTTCCAAGAGTCGAAGACATTAACAGAGTCGTTCAGACGATTTACTCCACTTATTATGCTAATTCAAACGGACAGTGGGGATTCGATGACAGAACTTATCAGGCGATGATCGTGACATTGAATAACGCCCTGAAAAGCGTGAGACAGGTGACGCTTCCCGATGAAGTTAGGGAAAGCAGCGCATTATCAATGAGTATCACTTTCACGCCGATAGAGTATGTAAAATCGGGATTCGAATTGAGAAGTGTCTTTATTGAGGGGAGCGTTAACTTGCAGAAAGGAGAAATCCTTAGACAGACCGGTCTTGCTGAAGGTCAGATGGTTGACAACGAGATTGCGACAAAGGCAATTCAGGCAGTTCAAGACTTATACACCGATAGGGGTTATCCCTTTATGAGAATTGAGCCGGTAATTGATGAAAAAATCGGCTTCTTCAGTCTGAAGATAACTGAGCCTTTGGTGAGAGATGTAACAGTTGAATTTGATGGTCCAAAGAAGACTCAGGATTATCTCATCAATGACAAAATCGTCATTGAGAAGGGTAAGGTTTTGTCCTTGGATGAGCTTAGAAACACATATGCCTTCCTAAACAACACAGGTTACTTCTCGAAAGTGGATATTGCTCCTGTTCCTGTAGGTAGCGATGCATTGGATGTGAAGATCACACTTATGGAAACCGATAAAAACAACAGGATTGGTGGCGGCGGAGGATGGCAGAATGGTCTGAATCTTTATCTTGATCTCGGACTGCTCAATGTGTGGGGTTATGGTCAGAATATCTCAACTACGTTCAGTGTTACCGTTCCAATGCCCAACAACAAAGAAGTTTTTGTGACTGAAGGAGCCACGGAAACAACAACGAGAAGACCTGCCTTTGATGCCACTGTAGGCTATTCGATTCCCAAGATCGGTGGTTCCAGGCTTGACTTGGACACGGCCTTCAGACTGAAATTTACTGGATTTACGACAACAATCGATTCCACCGATACCATAGTAACCAAAGCTTCTCAGGATACAGAGTTCATGTTCTCATTTACTCCAAGTTACAAGCTGTCACCCGGACAGAAAATTGGGTTCACTGCGGGGTATGAGTATATTATGTCAGAGAGCAAGGTTTCTACAGAGACCAAGCCTGCGACTGGCGACGATACTGGGAGCGTCTCGGAAAGCTTTGACGGGCTGTTTACTGGGATAAGTTATCAGCTCTCTACCCGAGATGACATCCTAAGGCCGACAATGGGAAGTGAGTATCTTGCCGGCCTCACTGCTAGAGGTATCCTTGGGAAGGACGACAAACTGTTCCTTTCGGGATATGCAGAGTACAAGAATTTCATGTCAATAGGAGATCCAGTTCTTGGCTTCAGAATAAGAACGCAGCAGCTTTTCCCGCTCTCTTCAAACGGTGTCTTCAGAAACTATCTGTTTAGCCCGGACTCTCTCATTAGGGTAAGGGGTTCTCAGAGTATCGGCCAGAATTCCTACGGTGTAACTGTCGGTTCTGCCCAGCTGAGATATCCGTTGACACCGGAAACATCGTCAATACCTGTTGACATAGTTGGGTTCGGCGACTTGCTTTTCTATCGGAACAGTTCGGGCGGGGACATAATCGGAGGAAACTTTCTTGCTGACTTTGGTCTTTGCATAGATATATCAATTCCAATGATTGGGTTGGTTCGTCTTGGTTACGGATACAACACGAGCCTTGCTGAACAGAATTCCAAGTATGGCAAGCCGTATTATGGAACTCCCTTCTTTGGTTTTGGGCCTGCATTCTAAGAAGATAAAGAAAGCGCGGCTTTAGCCGCGCTTTCTTTATTGGTGAGTCAAGGTTAAACTACTGCAGTCAAAAAGTTAAGCACAGATTCTGAGTTCGCAACAGGGTTGTAGCCACCCTCCTGTACAATAAGCTTTTGAACATCAACTTCCTGTATGAGTTTCCCCATCATTGAGAAGTCCTCATTGTTCAAACTGAAATGGCCTATCCCGTCGTCTTTGTGGCTGTCAACTCCAAGAGAAATAATAAGCAAGTCAGGGGAAAAATCATCGATTTCCTGAAGTGCTTTCGAAAGAGTTCGCATATATTCAGGTCCCTCTGTGCCACCCGGAAGAGGGAAATTCATGTTGAAGCCTTCGCCCGAATCGGAACCAATCTCCCAAGAGTTGCCGCTTATCCAGGGGTAGAATATCTTTGGATCGCCATGAATGGAGACATAGAATACCGTGTCGTCGTAGTAGAAGATCTCCTGAGTTCCGTTTCCGTGATGGAAATCGACGTCAAGAATTGCAACGAAGCCTCTAGTGTGTTTTTGGTAGTATCGCGCGGCAATTGCTGCATTGTTGAAGTAGCAGTATCCTCCACCAGTCGATATACCGGCATGATGTCCTGGGGGTCGGCAAAGAGCATAGGAAACACTCTCACTGTCGAGGATTGAATCGACGGCGTTTAAGGCTGTGGAAACGGCAGCAAGCCCTCCAACATAGCAACCCGAGGTGACCGGCGTGCCAGTATCGAAGAGTTTGTCATATCCAAAGACCTCGGGGAAGTACTCTCTGTCTCTTGATACTGAGAGACTCTTTTCTCTTAACCATTCAACGTATTCTGGTGTATGCACCTGATAAAGATGAGAACAGTGGTAATCCCTTGGTTCCCTAATACGAAAGCCCGCGGTCTCCAGCGTGCTGCGGATTGCCTCTATCCTTTCAGGTTTGTCCGGATTTTCGATCCAAAGACCGTCTTCCAGTTCTTTCATAGGTAGATGAAAGAGATGTCTTCTGTCATAGTAAGTTATCAATTTCCATTCACCCTGTCCCCGGAAGGTCCAGTCTCAAGCTTGTCCACTCTGACCTGGTGACGTCCGCCCTCTTCAGTTGAAGTGAGAAAAGCTTCCACTATCCAACCGGCGAGTTCGCTGCCTATCAACCTTCCACCCAGCACGAGAACGTTAGCGTGGTTGTGTCTTCTGGCAAGTTCGGCCATTTCCGGAAATAGACAAAGAGCAGCGCGAACACCCCGATATTTGTTTGCGGCAATCGACATGCCAATTCCAGTCCCACATAGTAAAACACCGAAGTCGGAGTCTCCGGTGGTTACCGACTTACATACCTTATCAGCATAGTCTGGGTAATCAACAGATCGTTCACCAGATTCAGGACCGAAGTCGACCACTGAATGCCCCTTTTCTCTGATGTAGTTTACAACGAAATCTTTGAGCTGATAGGCAGCGTGATCAGAAGCAACTGCGATTTTCATGTTCATACTCCTTAGAAATGGCTTTGCTATTTGTACCAGCGGAGTACACCGGAAAGCCGTCCCTGGATTTTCACCCTGTTTGCTTCAACGACAATTGGAAGCATCTCCGGGTTTGAAGGCACCAGCCTAATCTTAGGTCCCTCGTTCTCATATCTCTTAAGGGTAGCATACTCGTCGTCTATTAGGGCCACAACAATATCACCGTTATTAGCCCATTCCTGTTTTCTAATGATAACAAAGTCACCGCTCATGATATGAGAGTCAATCATGCTGTTTCCGGTTACTTTCAGCATGTAGTATTCAAAACCTCTTCTTATCATCCACAAAGGAACAGGAATTTTCTCTTCCTCAGTCTGGACAGCTTGGACAGCCTCACCCGCTGCTACGTTACCAATAACAGGGAGCATGACAACATCTTCGCCAGGTTCAAGCGATGAGCCGTCAGGACTCTTCAAGACTCTTATTCCTCGAGAAACGCCGGTTCTTTCAATGTAACCCTTCTTCTCAAGTGACTCAAGATGCTTTGCCACTCCCCTTGGAGAAGATATTTCAAAGTCTCTGCAGATATCTCTTATGCTAGGCGGGTAACCATAGAGCTTAATGAAATTCTCAATGTACTCCAGGATCTTCTTTTGTTTCTCGGTCAGAGTCAATTCATTACACCCCCTATTCTTGGCTGGGTTACTAATCAACGACAACTGCCATCGTAGCGACGGTATCGTTTTCTTTTAGGTCCACTATCCTAACTCCCTTGGTTATTCTTCCGGTCGGTCTAACTTGTGAGATAGGAATTCTTATTGACATGCCCAACTTGGTCGCAAGAATAATCTCGTCTTCGCTGGTCACTACGAGAGTTCCGACAACAGGACCGATCTTCTCGAGTCCGTAGATGTTCTTTACACCCATGCCTCCACGATTCTGGCATCTATACTCGGAAATGCAGGTTCTCTTTCCTCCTCCCTTTTCTGTAGTTGTCAGGAGGAATCTTTTGTCGTCAGCAGAAACGATGCTGGCTCCAACGACCTCGTCATTCTTCTTCAGTCTTATGCCCATAACTCCTGCTGCTCCTCTTCCCATTGCACGTACCTGTACAAGCGGAAATCTAGTTACCATACCGTTCCTTGTTGAAATAATAATGGTATCATCTTCCCTTGATGCAAGTGAAGCATCTATCACCCTATCGTTCTCGTTCAAACCGATTGCCCTAATTCCAGATACCCTCACATTCAGGAAGGCCTCGAATACCGTCTTCTTGATCTTGCCAGATCTAGTGGTAATAACCAGATGCTTTCCTTGAACCTCTTCCTTTCTCGTTGAAAGGACTGCCTGTACGTTCTCATCGGGATCGATCTTGATGTAGTTGGCGAGAAGCTTTCCCTTTGAGTCTCTCGAAGAGTGATCGATGATGTGGTTGCTAAGTACGTATGCTTTTCCCTTTGATGTGATGATAACTGTCTTGCTAAGCCTGGTTGTTGTAAGAATGTTGACAACGAAATCCTCTTCGCCCGTTCTTACTCCGATGACGCCTTTGCCACCACGCCCTTGCTTTCTGTAACTTTCAAGAGGTGTAGATTTTATGTACCCCTTCTTTGTTACCATCAAGACGATCTCTTCATCCGGAATCATGTCTTCGATGTCAAAATCCCTTCCATTGCCCAAATCAATCCTAGTGCGTCTAGCATCTCCGTACTTGGTCTTTATTTCATCGAGCTCCTTAACAATGATCTCATAGACCTTTTCATCACTTCCTAGAATCAATCTGTACTCGTTGATCTTGGCTACCAAATCCCTGTACTCACCGAGAAGCTTCTCGATTTCCATTCCTGTAAGCTTACCCATTCGCATGTCTAGAATCGCGGCGCTTTGCTCCTCAGTTACTTCAAGTGTTTCCATCAGATTCCTGGATGCCTCTTCCGTATTAGCCGAATTCCTTATTATGTCTACAACTGTATCAATAGATCTTGTCGCCTTCGTCAGCCCCTCTACAATGTGAGCTCTTCTGGATGCTTGCTCAAGATCGTATTCAGTCTTTGCTCTAATTACATTGAACCGGTGAAAAAGAAAGCCCTGAAGTATTTGCTTAAGATTCATTACTCTTGGGCGCTTCTTCTCGTCGATAACCAGCATGTTCACGCTAAAGGTTGTTTGAAGCTGTGTATGCTTGAAAAGAAGATTAAGGACTACGTTAGGATCGGCACCGCGTTTCAGTTCAATAACTACCCTGAGCCCTTTTTGATCGGACTCATCCCTTATGTTTCTTATCTGAAGGTCGCGGTGGTTCTGAGTTGCGCTAACTATCTGCTGAATTAGATCTGCCTTCGATGTGTTGTAAGGTATCTCATGGACAACTATTTGAGGACTTCCACCTGACTCTTCAATCTCGGCAATAGCTCTAACGGTGATTCTTCCTTTCCCCTCCTCATATATTGAAGGGATGGATCCAGCATCCATTATCATTCCGCCAGTAGGAAAATCCGGTCCCTTCACGAATTTCAAGAGATCGGAAACCGTACAATCTGGATCCTTTATCAGCAGATTTAGGGAATCAACGATTTCGATTAGGTTGTGTGGTGGTATGCTCGTCATCATTCCCACGGCAATTCCAGAAGTGCCATTCAGGAGTAGGTTTGGGATTTTCGTAGGAAGCACATCAGGTTCTGAAAGAGACCCATCGAAATTCGGCATCATCGGTACGGTGCTCTTATCGATGTCCTGAAGCAATTCTTCTGCAAGAGTTTGCATTCGTGCTTCGGTATACCTCATTGCAGCAGGAGGATCTCTATCGACTGATCCGAAGTTGCCCTGCCCTTCGACAAGAGGATAACGCATAGAGAATGGTTGAGCCATTCTCACTAGAGCGTCGTAAATGGCAGCATCGCCGTGGGGATGGAACTTTCCCATGACTTCTCCGACTATACGAGCGCTTTTCTTGAAACTCTGATTATGGCGAAGACCCAATTCCGACATCCCGAAAAGAATCCTTCTCTGAACAGGTTTCAGACCATCGCGCAGATCCGGAATCGCTCTCCCTACTATAACGCTCATAGAGTAGAGCATGTATGAATTAATCAGTTCATCATCAATATTCTTGTGGATAATTTCTTCGGGCAAAGACTTATTCCTCCTCTACTTGTCATGAGACTTTGGCGCCTGGAAGCAGATCCTTATGAACAGTTAGCAGTGAAAGCGCATTTCCTATCTTTGCGGCAAGAAGCATCCCGTTTGACTCAATCCCCATCAGTTTTGCAGGTTGAAGATTAGCGACCACCACCACCTTCAGACCGACCAATTCTTCCGGGCTGTAGAATTGAGCGATTCCAGCTACGACCTGCCGCTTGCCAAGTTCACCTAGATCGAGCTGCAACTTGACAAGTTTCTTGGATTTCGGAACGTTCTCCGCCTCAATTACAGCCGCCACCCTAAGTTCAACCCTGGTGAATTCGTCGATTGATATTAGAACGTTATTTTCAGTTTCGGGCTTAGTATCCTGACCGTTCAAATCTGTCACCTTCTTATGTTTTTCTATGTCAATTCTCGGAAAAATCGGTTCACCGTGACTGACTCTACTTCCAGAATACGGATCGGCCCAGTCAAGGTCTTGAAGAGTCATTCTCGACTCAATACCTAATCGTTTTCGAATCTCCTTTGCAGTATTGAACATAACCGGTTCAATCATTAACGACACATTTCCAAGAACACAAACAAGATTGTGCAGGACAGTGTCTAGTCTCTTTTTCTTTTCGTTGTCTTTCCCGAGCTTCCATGGCTCAGTCAGATCGATGTATTTGTTACCATATCTTATGAGTTCCCAGACACTTTCAAGTGCCTGTGTGAACCTGAGTCTATCCATTGAGTCCACATATGTGGAAAAGGTGCTTTCCGAAAGCTCTTTAAGGGACTCATCAACCATCTCTTCTACGCCTCTTTCAGGAACAACTCCGTCATTGAACTTCTGAATCATAACGACTGTTCTATGCAGAAGATTACCCAGATCGTTTGCAAGATCTGCGTTGATCCTGCCAATAAGGTTGTCTTCGGAAAAGTCGCCATCGCGACCAAACTGGATGTCCCTTAGGAGGTAGTATCTCAGAGCGTCGTTACCGTAAACCTTGACAAAGGTCATCGGACTTATCGCGTTTCCCAATGACTTGGAGATCTTCTGACCATTAATTGTTAGCCATCCGTGGGCATAAACCTGCTTAGGCAAAGAGATTCCAGCAGACATAAGCATAGCTGGCCAAATAATCGAGTGAAAACGATTTATCTCCTTTCCAATCAGATGCACATCGGCGGGCCAATACCGTTCAAAGGAGTCGTGATCATTCGGGAACTCGATTGCACTCAAGTAGTTTATCAGCGCGTCCACCCAAACATAAATCACGTGTTCTGGATCGTCAGGCATCGGTACCCCCCAATTGAAAGACGTTCTCGTTATACTTAAATCCTTCAGCCCGGATTCGAGAATTTTCAGCATTTCATTTCTTCTAAAATCCGGTTGGACAAATTCAGGGTTCTCTTTGTAGAGTTTGAGAAGAGGATCATTGTACTTAGAAAGTCTAAAAAAGTAGTTCTCTTCACTCACCCATTTCACTTCGCGACCACATTCTGGGCAAGTCTTTCCTTCCTTCAGATCTTCCTCATTCCAGAAAGTTTCATCTGGTATGCAGTACCACCCTTCATATCTCCCCTTATAAATATCACCGTTTTCCTTTAGTCGTGAAACGAATTCCTGCACGGCTCTCATGTGATTCTCATCAGTAGTTCTCACGAACCCATCGTTCGTCAATTCAAGATCTTTCCAGAGCTTTCTAAATTTGGCGGCCATTATATTGCAGTATTCCTGAGCATTGATATTTCTCGTTAGCGCTTCATTCAAGACCTTTTGACCGTGCTCATCGGTGCCAGTGAGGAAGAATACTTCATAGCCGGAGAGTCTCCTGTATCTGGCAATTACATCTGCAATTATTGTAGTATAGGCAGAGCCAATGTGAGGCTCACTATTTATGTAGTATATTGGCGTGGTAACATAGAACTTCTTCACAGGACACCTCCAGAAGTATTATATCATTTACCTAGCTAAATGTATACCAGGGAAAATCACTCAAAGCGTTTCGAAGAGCGAGATTAAGCTTTGTATCTGATCAACGGTTTTCTCTGGAAGATTGGGCGTCTTCTCAATCAGATCCCTATTTAGATTGACCACTCTTTCGTAAATATTTTTCAGATTTTGCTCGAAGCTACTTAATTCTTCTCCAGATAGATTTGATCTGCCCCACTGTACTGCGAATTGCAGTGTTTCGTCTGGAGTTGCCGGTCCCATGTTCTCACAGGCCCATACGTGTTTCCGGACAACCTCAAGTATCTTCAGTTTCTGTGCATCTATAGAATCAACAATCGAGGGTATTGAGTTCAAATATTCAATGTAGATGTCCTCCCAGTCCGGGTATCTGTTCCATGTGCCGGGAAGAAGAGTGATCGCAAGATCAAACCAGTAAGTTGCTCGATCACCACTTTCGTATACCAGATCTATGATTATCTGCCTGAACTCTCCGCTTTCTCCAAAGGCAGAGACCACAGTGCTTTCTCTAGAATTGATGAAGTTGAAGTACTTCTTGAGTTCGCTATTCAAGCTTGTGTATAGGCGGCCAAGAATCCTTGGCGTCTGGCGCTCGCTGAACAGTATAACAGATGATTCATAGTAGTCGGCAGCATCGAGTATCATCTGAATCTGTGTAATGAAGTAAAGCTGTAAGCCCGACACAAGTTCAGGATTGTCGAAAACCGAAGCGTGCTTCTGGAAGAACTCAGCGAACGGAAGAGTTCTAATGCTTGTTCTATGAACCGGAATTATTTCGGGATCTCCCTTGAACTCAAGTATTATGTCAGAGGAATACTCATCCTTCCCTGTTAGAATCGATTTCATGAGCTCCGGGTTGTCTCTCGCTGTCTCAAGTCGCTGTGCCTTTGTTCCCAGGCCTGCAATATACCATAAGGGTTTGCCAAATACGGGATACAGTCTGTTTGAAAGTTTGAAATCGGCTAATGCCTTATCATAGAACTCCGCCGCCTTGGAAATATAGAAGTTGTACTGGTTTATTCGATTGTTTATCTCATCCAATAGTTTTCTGATCTCGCTCTGTCTCTCTTTTTCAGCTAGCTCAAGAAGATCGATTTGATTGGCGCCAGGATACTTCGATCGGATCTCGCTTCCCTTCACATTCATATAACTCGCGACATCTTGCAGGTGAGCGTAGTTGCCAGAGAAAGTGCTGATCTCATTCTTGATTTGCTGAAGAGCACTTAGATTGATGTTCTGTGCTTGATTATAGTAAGCAAGATAATACTGCTGGTTAGTTTGTCCAATTCTGAAGAAGCCCTCTCCAAGAAACGCCGACGTCTTCAGGAAGATCAGTACGGCGGCTATAGCGAACAAGGCAATCACAGCAGGAACTCTTGGAAGCTTTCTTTCCTTCAGATCTGGATTGAAGTACTTTCCAACGGCGATAGATCCCAAAAAGATGGCCAGCATAAGATTTGGCTGCATGTGGAGAGGAAATTCAAAGAAACTGTGAACTGCCAGGGAAAATATTCCCGCTCCCAGGGAGCCATAAAGCAGCAGATCCCTCTTATTGTCTATTCTGAACAAGTTTTTTACGTACCTGAAGACCAGTAGGCCGACCATCAATACAATGAAGAGGAGGCCGATGATTCCCATCTCTCCCAGACCCTGGACGTAGTCGTTGTGAGTCCTCTTGAAATTATTCCATACAGGCATGAAGTCAGGACTATGGTTAAGTACTTGAGGACTGTATAAGAGATGATACAGCTGAAACGTTCCGATTCCACTCCCGAAAGGAATTCTCAGCTTATTGGTATCATCGAGCCACTGGAAAAGCGAGTTGTACCATGCTGAGAACCTCTCTTTCCACGATCCAGAGGAAGTTAATACATATTCAAGTCTGGCAGTGATATTGATTTTTCCGTCGCCGGTCAGGGGAGATGGTGTGAGATAAAGATATGACAATACGGCTATGATTACTAGAGCCAACAGAAGAAAGATGAGTGAGAGTCTTTTCAACTTCTTCTCTTCAGAGGTTTCCAGAGCTTCTGGCTTCTTTCCTTTCCTCAAGAAGAAGTACAATAGCAAGAATAGTAGATTGCCTATGAATATCGCAGTTATTACCGTTCTCGTCTGTGATACAAATACAGAGGCTACCATCGGAATCAAGAATACCAGCATGATTATCTTAAGGATAAGTTGACTTCTTGCACTCTTGAACAGAATCCCGAGTGGTCTTCTGGAGATCAGGAAATAGAAGATCATAGGAATTGTCATGCCCATGTAATCAGAGACGAAATTCGGGTTTCCAATAGTCGATCTAGCGGAGGCTCTTGCAAAAGGTTCTCCGACCTTGCCTAGAAAAATGTCAAATCCCAGGTAGAAGTTAAGGAGTGCATCAGCTGCGACAACGGCTGCTCCAATCAAGAAGAACAGCATAATTACTTCAATCTTCTCGACGGAGTCCCATTTACTGGAAATATAGATCGCGGTGAAGGAAAGGAACACAACATAAAGAGCAATCTCCAAAGAGTACCTGAAGTACTGAGGATTGTCCATCGAAACCACAATCAACGAGAGTAAGGCAGCGATTCCGATTCCGAAAAAGGCCAGATGTACGTACCCAAACCGCATCAAAACCTCTCTCTTCCTAATAAACACAGAAAGGAAGATTACTGTGAATCCGACAACGTAGAAGAGATGTTTTCCGGTTGAAGGCTCGTGTGTGAATCCCTTGGTGACAAACAAAGGAATAAACAGAGTCAGAATCAGATAAACAATGGTTTCGAAGTCTATTAGGTGTTTCTTCTCCGTCATTAAGACCACCTCGAAAAATGAGATTAGAATTCTACAAAGAGATACCTTCTCAATATGTTGTCTTCATAGCTTGCCAAAAAGCAACGTTATTGCCTGAAACATCTACTTGCTGGTCCTCTTCCTTCTCTTTTTTCTTTTTCCTTCTTCGTTGTAATAGTAATAGTAGTGGTAGTAATAGCTTGAATTCTTCTCATCTACTCCATTGACTATTACTCCAAGAATCTTCACTCCCACGGTCTTGAGATTCTCCACAACTATTCTCAAGCCATCTTTTATTGCCTTTCCGGGCCTAACAACTAGCACGATTCCGTCTAACTTGTTTCCCACCAAAGAAACGTCTGAAGTGACAACCGCCGGTGGCATATCTATCAGAACCCTGTCATATCTCTGCTTCAGTTCAGAAAGGAGAGTGTCGATCCTTTTCGACGAAAGGACTATTGTGGGATTCGGGGGAATGCTTCCCACCCCTATGAAATCCATGTTTTCAGCGTAGTTCTCGACAACTTCATCAATTGAGGCAGTTCCCATTATCACATCCACCGCGCCCTTGGTTCTCTTGCCAGCTTTAAGTATCTTTTCGACCCTGGGGCGACGCAGATCAAGGTCCAAGAGGACTACTCTTTGACCGCTGTTTGCCATTGAATAGGCGATATTTGCAATTACAAAACTCTTTCCCTCAGTAGGGAGAACCGATGTAACTGCCACTGTCTTTCCCTCGCCCATCGTGAAAGAGAGATTGCTTGCTGCAAGCTTTATCGATTCTGAAGAAGGGGCGGTCGGGTTTTTCTCGACATACATTTCTTCGCTTGTTCCTTCGATACTCGGAATTCTTCCGATTATCGGCTGCCTACTGAAACGTTCTATCTCTTCCTCTGTCTTGAGAGTTTTGTCGAGGTACTCGGCAAGAAAGACCATTAGCATTCCAAGAAAGATCCCCAAAACTCCTCCAATGGCCAGAGATAGTTTCTTGTTGGGTTTCACCGGCGACTGAGGCACGGTCGCGGGGTCGACAATTGCAGCGTTTCCAACTACGGCAGCTTCACTGATCTTTGCCTCCTCAAGTCTCTCCAGAAGCAAGGTGTAGAGGCTCTCTTTAACTGCTATCTGCCTCTCAAGATCGAGCAGCTGTTGCTCCTTTGCCGGCAGGTTTCTCAGTTCAGATTGATACTGGTCCCTCAAAAGACCGACTGCCTGAATCGAAGCTTGAAGGATTTGAAATCCTGCTTCTGAACTGATGACGCCAGTTATTATCTGCTGGTACGCAGGATTCAAGGTCATGCCCTGGCCTGAGATTATGAACTCGTTTTGAATCTGTTCTGCAATCAAACTCTCAGTCTTCGAAATCTCTGTGATTTTCGATCTCACTCTAGGGTCAGTTTTTGGATATTGCTCCTCCAGCGAAGCAAGCTCAACTTGAAGAGTTGCAAGGCTCTGTCTTAGACTGGTAAGCACGGGGTTTACGGAAAAACTCTCAGATGTTTGAACCCAAAGTGCCTTTATGCTCTTTGAATCAGTGCTGTCAAAATCGTCGAGCATACTCTGGTAAGTTTCGATTTCTGCTTTCTTCTCTTCAGCGGAGATCATCAGTTCGTTGTGCTGCTTGTCATAGTTGCTGAGCATTTGGAATAGTTGATCGGCATGCTTGTCGAGTACGTAGATGCCTGTTTCTTCTTTGAACTGCTTTATCTTATCGGTAGCCTCGTTCAGATCGCTCTCCAGAAGTGGGATCTGTGCCTCAATGAATTCACGTTTTCTTGTCAGGTCTCTTTTTGACAATTCTGCCAGTTTGGTATTGTAAACCTCGGCTAGGGTATTGGCGATATCCCTCGCAAGAACGGGGTCCTTGTTCTGAACTGAGACTCTGACAATCCTGGTATCCTTAACAGGTGAGACAGTTATCATTGATGAAATACTTCGCGTGAGTGAAGCTACTAGATCACGGTCCGAATAACCTTCCGATAGTAGCCGAGCCTTCGTCTCTTCTGAATATACTCTGTCGACCAACCCGAGCACTTCGATTATCTCTTCGATGTTCGTCCTGCTCTTAATAAGTTCAACCTCGGTTGAGATATTCGATCCCGAGCTCCCTGTAAGGGAACTACTAAAGAGATCCCCCACAGATGATTGAGAGGTTGGATCGACCTTGATGGTGACGCTGGCTTCATAAATTGGCGTAGCGAAAATGAGATAAACGCCTGTGACAACAACTACTGCAAGTACAATAGAAACGAAGAGAACCATTCGCTTCTTAAACATTCTAAAAATGTCTTCAAGAGTTAGTTCCCTATAATCGCTGCCCTCGAACTCGCTCACGAAAGCACCTCCATCTAGAGATAGTAATCGTTCAAAAAAAACCTACATCGATCATCGTGAAAATCTATGAAGAGTCTGTTGTCGCCAGACTTGTGTTTATCGCTTCCAATGATCTCGGCTATTCCCTCGTTGATAAGAACCCGAGTCTTGGGATTCTTGTCCAGACTGTTCCAGTTTACCTGAAAGAGAACTCCCATGTCTCTAAGCCTAAGTATATCGTCTGTAAGCTCTTGCTTGCCAAAAAACAACCCGCCTTTTTTGAAAAGGTATTCATAACGCTCAACATGAGCAAGTATTATTCTTAATCCCTTGACCTGCAGTTTTTCGATCACTTCAAACAGATAGTGAGGTCTTCGCTGCGTTGGAAGCTCCAATAGAACAGTGTCTGACCCACCCATAGTAATCAGATCGACGTCCAGTATCTCTGGTCTAAAGAATATCTCAGAGCCAAGCAAGACTTCAACTGAGTGAGAGTTCAGTTCAAAATGGTATTCGTTCCATCTCTTCACTATCTGTTCAGGATCCGAAGGACTCATCGGGGAAAAAAGGTGAGGTGTCAAGTAAAGTCTCTGAAGCCCCTTGAGCTTCATTTCTTCAAGGAGTGCCAGAGACTCCTCAATACTATCAACACCGTCATCCACTCCAGGGAGCAGATGGCAGTGAGAGTCGATATTCAATGCAGATCAACCTCACTTGAATATGCCGACGGCCGAATTCACTATGCTAAGCGATGAAGCAACAATCGACATGATGTCTTTGATGTTCACGATAGACGACTGGGGAACGAAAATGATGTTTCCCGGCGTCAAAGGAACGTTGCCTTTCGCAGGCTTCCCCTTCTGCTGATCAAGATCAAGTACCAGAGGCTGTTTGTCAGGGTCCTGGAACAGCAGCGCGTTACCTAAAACTGCATAGCTTGTGGGACCTCCCGCCTCGACGACCGCCTCGATTGCCGTTATGCCATCATAGAACCTTACAACTCCCGGTCTCTGCACTTCGCCAAAGACGTACACTCTGGCGGGTTCAGAATAAGGAACATATATCGTTGACCCCGGTGGGACAATCCTTCTGGTTAATGTGAGGAAATCTTCCGGGGTAGTAATCACTTCTTCAGTCTTTCCGGAATAAGAGATGAAGATTCTGCCCCTGGTTTCGAAGCTGGCAAGACCCCCTGCAAGACTCAGTAGTTCTGCAAGCGAAAGCTCCCCATATTCTGAAACAGAGAATATGCCTGGTGACTTGACGTCTCCTACGACAGTAACGAATGAATCATAGTTTCTTAGCGCAACAATGGTATCATCATCCTTAACATAGCTTCTAGCCAGTTCCTCGGTCTTCAGTGCATCTACCAGCTTTATTGTGCCATCGATTCCTACAAGACTGAGCGTAGTCACTGATTTGTCGAGTCCTCCAGCAACTGCAATCGCTGTCGCCAATGAAGGTTTTTCTCCGCTGATCTCGTACTTTCCAGGTCTTACTACATCGCCGAGCACTGTGATTGATATCAAAGATTTGCTCGACACATAAATGTATGAGTTGTCTGATAGAGGATCCCCTCGCTTTTGCAGAACCGATGCGGTGAACTCGCTGACGGATTTTCCATCATGAATTACTATCTTTCCAACCTGATTCTCGTCAACTATTCCGCCCGCTTTTGCTATTGCATCAGAAAGAGAATGGCTTTCATCTACGCTAAATGTGTAGAGGCCTGGATTGTTTACTGCACCCAGAACAGTTATCCTAATCACCTTTCTTGGAACGATAACCGTGCTTCCCGCTTCAATTACCGTGTCTCTACCTTCGTTCTTGACTTCAGCCAGACTAATCGGGAGAATCTCTCCGGAAGGCATAAGAATCCTAACTTGGTCTGAAGCAGTAATCTTCTCTCCTCCTGCTCTCGCAAGTGCTCTGAGAACAGTGATCTCCTCTTCGAAGGAAAACTCATACTTGCCAGGAGAATTCACCTCTCCGCTAACATAAACGTAGCGGTCATCTCCGGCAATATACACAGTCTGACCTGCCGACAAATGAATGTCTTCACCTTCAATTAGATCGAACCAGCGAATCTCTCTATCTTGATCTGTGATCTTTATATTCGAAGCGGCCCTATTTGTTAGACCGCCGGCCTTGGAAATGGCTAGCATCAGGCTAGGGGTCTCATTCTTGTAAAACTCGACGATTCCCGGGTTTCTAACTTCTCCAATTACATTCACTCTAACAGCCTCATAAACTGGTACATATACGAAGGACCCATCTTCAAGCGTAAGATCGAGGGCCTTTCCTAGTAGTATTGGGTCAACACTTACTGTGGAAGTTCTACCAAAGGGATCTGTTATCTGTATCTTGTTGCTGAGTGCAAGTGGCGTCATCCCGCCAGCTCTTGCAATTAGAGTAGTCAATGTAACTTTTTCTCCTGGTTCGAACTGAACTAATCCTGGGCTATTTACCGCACCAACCACAAATATCTGGCGGAGAACGTTGGGATACACGATTATCGATCCGGGTGAAAGTACCATGTCATTATCTTTGAGATCGGAGATCTGTCTTTCTCTTCTTGTTCCGTCGGGGAGAATCACAGTTACTCTACTGTTTGAGTCAAAATCAAGCAGGTTATGCTTTGCAAGGGCAGTTCTAAGGGTGATCTCCTCATTACTAGAAAAGTCAACTCTCCCGCCTTTTTCTCTTGAGATAACGTAAACGAACCGTTCTGAAGTCTCGGGCACGTATACTATTGAACCACTTGTTATCTGTGGATCAAGTGATATGCCCTTTATAACTGCCTGAAGGTCAAGTTTCTTGCGTTGGTCGGATTCAACTATTTCAACGTTTTTTGATAGAGGATCGATTAACCCTCCGGATATTGCTATTAGCTTTGTCAGGGTGGGATTCGGTTCTTCTCTGCTAATCAATTTGAGCCCAGGCTCCTTTACACCACCAAGAATGTACACATATCTTGATTCTATCTCGGGCACGAAGACTGTTGCTCCATCAGGAATAGACGGAGGGGTATCCTTCGATAGATCATCCATAGTATATACGGTTATTGAGGCTGCTCTCGAGTCAATTACTGTTATGCCGTATCTGTCAGCATAGTCATCAAAACCACCGGCAGCGGAAATCACGGTAGCCAGGTTGAAGGGGATACCGGGTTTCAGGGTGATTGTACCGGGGTTTCTTACTCGCCCAAGAACATTCGCCACGTTGCTTGCCTGCGGATAGAACACAACACTTCCTGTCTCAAGTTCCCAGTCAGTCTTTATTAGAGAACTGATAGGAATCCTTCTTTCGCCGCCGTCAGGAGATATCACTCTTATTTCCTTCTCTGAGGAAATCTCTACGAGATTTAGTTTCGCCAGAGCGTTTCTCAATGTGATCTTCTCTCCCGAAGAGAAGTCAACTTTGCCTCCGCTGTTGTCGGAGATAACGTACACGAATCTGTTGTCGATTCTTGGAACATAGATTAAATCGTCATACTCAATTTTTGGGTCTATTGAAAGACCTTTAAGAACTCTATCGAGATCGATGTCGATTATTTTCGTTCCTGAAAGAACCTGTACTGAAGAAATGTCGGCATTTTGCGAAAATCCTCCACCCGCGCTAATGGCTCTGGTTAAGAGAAGGTCATCTTCATCTAGCTCGATTTTTCCGGGTCTTCCCACTTCTCCAAACAAGTATACCCAAGTGCTGGTGTCAGGAACAATTACGATTGAGCCGGGTTCAAGGAAGTAATCCTTCTCTTCCAACTCCGAGGCAGGGATCTCTAGATTAGTACCGTTTGAACTAATAATCGAAATGGACTTGCTTGACTTGAAATTAAGGAGATTGATTCTGGCAAGGAGGTTTCTCAGGGTGAAGGCTTCATTCTCTTGAAAGTCGACTCTTCCTCCCTCTGTGGAAGAGACAACGTAGACAAATCGCTGTTCTTTCTCCCTAACAAGAACGATAGATTGCGGTTCTAGGACCAGAGAGCTTCTAGTGGCCTCTTCTATTGACAAGAGCCTTGTTCCATCTTTCATAAGAACCTCGACAAGTCCTGCCTTTTCACTAAGACCGCCTGACTTAGCAATTGCTCTACTGAGAGTGATTTCTTCGAAATTTGAAAAGGGTAGAGAGCCTGGGTTTCTAACCTCTCCAGTTACAAAGACCGTCTTCTCTCCGTGGGGCATAATAATCATCGAGCCTGCCTCGAGAAGCATATCCTCTTTTTCGATGGAGTCATAACGTTTTCCAGAAGGTTCAACTATCACGACAGAATCGAGACTAGATGGGTCGTATAGGTCTACCTTAACCAGAGCATTTACAAGAGTAAGATTCTCGTCGATGCTGAATTCTACTTTTCCGCCGAATGATGCTGAAGCGACATAGACGAACCTTTCTCGCAGACGAGGAACGAAGACCGTGTCACCCGGATTCAATTTCACGTCCTCGATTGAACCGCTCAAGAGCTTATCGACTTCAAAGGACTCAGGTACCGCGACGCCGCTTCTCAGAATGTACAATCCTTCTGATGCAGTTTGTCTTAGGCCGCCGGCCTCTCCAATTGCCTGTAGAAGGGTAAGTGTTTCACGGTATGGTAGCGATGTTGGGTTGTTGAACTCACCAAGAAGTTTCACGGATTTTGATGAAGAATCGTTTGCTATTACGATACTCCCGGCGGGGACTTCCGGGTCGCTTACTCTTCCAAATAGTATACTATTCAGGTTTATTGAGGATGAGTTGCCCTGGAATTCATCGCTAATGATCAGAATCTCTTCTTTGTCGGCCGTTTCGGCAAGGCCGCCCGACTTAGCAATAACCTGGGTTAACGTAATGCCTGGATTGAATTTCACTAGAGTAGGTGACCTGAACTCTCCCATAGTCAAGATCCATGCTTTTGTACCCGTTGGAACGTATAGGGTTGAACCTTCCGTAATCTTCTCCTTCAAAGCTTCGCCTGCCGACAAAATGGAAGACAGATCGACGTGCTTTCTGGTTCCATCCTTATAGACAACGAAGGCAGAAGAGAGATCTGCCCCATCCTGGAGCCCGCCAGCAAGGGCAAGAAGCTGAGAGATTCCGATCGTGCCTTCATGCCACTCTATCGCCCCTGGTTTGTTTACTTCCCCAAGGATGTAGAACATGAATGGTGCATATGATTTCACAGATACTGTAACCTGTGGTTTAGATGTAAGGATGCCCTGATTTAAGAACTGAGAAGAAAGCAAAGATTGGATTTCTTCGAGAGTCTTTCCCAGTAAAGCAATATTTCCTAGCGGTGGAATAGAAGCGGTACCGTCAGGACCAACAAGTACTTCGCTGGAAAGATCGCCTGAACCATAAACAGATATTGATAGCAGATCACCTGGTCTAACCGAGTATCCGAAAAGGGAAACTGTAATAACAAGCAATATTAGAAGCGGGATGATTCTCAAACGCATGTAACTTCCTCCTTCTTCAATTTTCAGTTCTCTTCCAGGAGTCTTTTGATCTCAGACTTCAATTCCGAGAAATCGGGTGACTTAACGACATACGCGTCAGCGGCCCAAGAAGAGAGATCATGTTTGTAGTGTGTATACGCTGTCAAAAGAACGATCTTCTTATCGGGATATTTTTCGCGCAATATGCCGGCTAGCTCAAGTCCATTTATCCCTTCCATTTCAACATCGATAGTAATGAGATCAAACGATGTTCCCTGCTTTAAGATGCTCAGAGCTTCTTCTGCGCTACTTGAGCCCTCGACTTCATATCCCGATTCCTTGAGCTCTTCTTCAAGGAGTAGCCTCATGTTCTTTTCATCTTCAACTATCAGCACTCTTTTCAAGATCAAACCTCCCAACTCTTCTAGTCGGCAACCTGAAAGTGAAGTTAGTTCCTCCGCTTCCGCTTGAAGCGGAAATCTCTCCCCCGTGTTCCTCAACAATCTTCTTGCATATCGAAAGTCCTAGACCCGTGCCAAGGGTCTTGGTAGTGAAGAACGGCTCAAAGATACGCTTCAAGGTCTCCTCTGGTATCGTTCTTCCGCCATTCCAGACGGAAAAGTCTATACTATCATCTTCTTCTTGAATAGTTATCCGTACTTCACCATCACTTTCAGAAGCCTCAATAGCGTTCTGAACAAGGTTAATTATTACCTGTTTAATCCTGTCTTTGTTGCCGTAATACTCAATTTTATCTTTTCTTGAGTATAGAACAAGTTTAACACTTTCTTGGTCGGCTTTTTCTTCAAAACCGGCAAGTATCTCGCGTGTTATGGAAACGAGATCGAACTCCTCGTCCGTTGTTACACTCCTTCTTCGCGAGGCTTCTAGTACTTCTCCAACTATGCTGTCGAGTCTACGGAGTTCGTCCATAAGTATCTTCGCATATTCTCTAGTTTTTTCCCTGTCGGAAGAGGCCAGAATCCTCTTAACAAAACCGCCGATTATCGTGATGGGGTTTCTGATTTCGTGAGCAACTTTGGCAGACATTTCTCCGAGAGCAGCGAGTTTTTCTCTGCTTTTCAACTCCTGTTCCAGCTTTCTTCTTCTAGTTATTTCATCTAGAGATAGAATCACACCGGTAAGCTTCTTTCTTCTCTCTTCTCTCAAGGGTGTTATTTGAACATCGAAATACTTGTCGCCAAAAGCGTTAAAATGCTGATCAGTCAAAGTAATCGTCTCTCCAATTCTCATCGCGTCAAAGAGTAGTTCGATGATACCGTCGAGTTTCAAATTCATGGACTGGATGCTCTTTCCGATAAGGTCATTTCTATTGACGTCAAGAAGGAACTCAGCGGTTCTGTTTACCTCTGTTATTTTGCCTTCAACCGAACAGACGATTATTGCCGATTCGAGAGACTGAAGAATACTTGATACAAACCTACGATAGTAATTAGATAGGTTTTTCTCCTTCTCAAGGCTCTCAGCCATTTGGACAATTCTCTCGTAGTTCTCCGTAAGCTCCAGAGCTACCCCTGTGCTGTCGGCAAGCAACCCGAGAATCTCCGTATCGGCATTGCTGATTCTCTTTCCAGAATCACTGTTGTCGATTATCAGAATTCCTAATACTTTTTCTTCACCGGATACGGGAACAATCAAGTATTCATCTGAACCGATGATCCTATTGAGAAGAGCCAACTCTTCCCCTCTCAGCCTAAGCATTTCGGGTGTGACATGAACGATTTTCTTCCTCAGGACTACTCTCTCAAGGATGATATTACCCGGGTAAGAAATCAACGCCCCAGATTCATTTTCATCTTTTGAAGATTCCTCAAGCGACACATCCTGAAGATATCTTGCTAGATCGCTATACACTGATCTGTCCGAGTTTTCTCTGCTTTTTGAGAGCATTTTGCTCTCTTCAACAAGAACAGAACGTGCGTTATCCACTCTGAAGAATATTGCTCTATCGAATTTAAGTCCGGAGGAGTGGGTTGCGCCCATAAGAAGAATTCTAATTATTCTCTCTCTGTCAAGGCTTCTCTTCATTGCCTCTGTGATTTTGTGAAGCACGCTCAATTTGAAGAGTTGCTCTTTCTGTTCGCTTATTAGTTCCTCATGCTTCTTTCCGAGCTGCCTGAGTTTTCTCACTTCTATTTCCAGTCGAGAAGTAAGTCTTAACCTACTTATGGCAAATGCCATCCTTCTACTCATATCATCAAGCATCTTCAAATCTTCTCTGTCAAGGTGTTTGTAAGCTCTGAATTCACCTTCTACCTCTTCTCTATCGGCAGCAACAATCAATCCAACTACCATTCCCTCGACCAAGAGTGGAACTGCTATGAACGAACCCACGGAGACTTCTTCTGTGAAGATTACTGATGAAAGATCCGACTTCTTGGCTGAAACAAAAAGCCTCTCTCTTGAGAGAACATCAAGTTGCTCATCGGAAATACTCATCTCTATTCCTCGTAAAGGACTTGTTCCTTCACCAATCGCTGCCCTAAGGTGAAATGAGGTGTCAAGCCTTTCAAGAAAGAAGATCCATCTAACCCTTAACATCTCTCTGGCAATTTCAAGAGATCTATATACAAGCTCTTCCGAATCGGTTTCCGTTTCGAGAACCGAAGTCAATCGAGAGACAAGCTTCAGTCTCCTGTAGCCTTCTTCTTCTAGCGATCTCTTGATTGAATAGTGCAGAACCATTTCTAGCTCCTTTATCCAGCTTCCGAGTGAGCCTTTGACTTTAGATTTTGTAGGGAAGGTCAAAAGGCCAAGCGGTTCACCCTCGCAAAACAAACCTATGAACTTAACCTTTTCCTTGTGTTCCTCGAGATGAGTAGAAAGGACTATCTCCTTCTCGAACACTTCAGCTTTGTTTAGTTCTCTCAGAAAGGGATTCTTATTCAATCCAATTTCCCTTCCTGTACGGGTGAATCCTTCTCTGAAATTCACTTCCTTGAAGACATCCCGGTACTTCTCCAGAATAAAGAGTGATGGTTCCGATGAGATTTCCAGCGCTATTCTTTTCAGTATTCTCTGGATTATCTCATCAGAAGATGTTTCAAACCCCGTTCCTCTCAGTTCAATCACCACTTCTCGACAATCTCTATTATCAGTCTCATGTGCTCAACATGACTTCCCTCCCAGTAGATATGACCGCATTTCTTGCACTTTGAGAAGCTCTCTTTTGTAAGTAGTATATAGTCCGGTACTCCGCAAAGATCTTCAAGAGAGGCTATTTCTAGCTCGCCGTTGCATTTTGAACATCTGCTGAGGAAATCGATATCTTTGTAATTTATCCTGAACCTGTGAACGACCGACTTCAGTTGCGACTTCCAGTTCTCAGATTTGATAAGGTAACATCTGATCCTGAATCTCATTGCAATTTCGAGAGCTTTCCTGCTCTTGGTAAGAAATACGTCTCGATTACTGACAGCTCCTTCAATCTCATTTCTTGAGCATATCTCGGTGTCGAAGCCAAGAAACCGGAGCTTCTTCGCCAGCTTTGTAAGAGAGTCTTCAACTAGGAACTTCATTTCTTCACCATGATCGAGAATACTATCCCTGCATATTCTCTTTGATCGATAAGCCTAAACAGAGTACCGGTTCTTGCAAGAGAATCGCTTTCTCTCTTTGAAGTTTCGACTATCAGGAGACTTCTAGAGTTTAGAACGACAGAGTTTTGTTCTAGCAATTCAATAAGAGGTTTAATATATTGTTCATCAAAAGGGGGATCTGCAAAGATAATATCAAATTCAACACCCTTTCTTACGAGGGAAGGGATGGCTCTGCGAAAGTCGGAGCAGACTATTTTCAAGTCCGCTGAAGGATCAAGTCCATTCTTGCTTTCGAGAATTGATTGACATGCCTTCTTTGATGAATCAACTGATGTTACATCTATTGCGCCTCTGCTCAATGCTTCAAAAGAAATTATCCCGCTTCCTGAGAAGAGATCAAGAAAGGTCTTCGAGCTCACGTCCACTATATCGAAAAGGGCCTTTCTGGCGGACTGAGGTGTATATCTTGTACTCCTCCTTGGAGGAGTCTTTATAGATCGTCTAGCCCACTTCCCTCCCGTTATGACCAACATACTATCCAACCTCTATCAATCTTACTCTTTCCGAGTATAGCCTCTGCATTTCGATTCTGAGAGCTCCATGCTCCAGAAGATCGGGGTCTCTTTCAATAGTCTCCTGAGCATCTTCCCTGGCTTTGAAAAGGAGATCTCGATCATCGACAATGTCGCCGAGAAGAAATTGAGGCATTCCGTGCTGCCTCAAACCAACGAACTCACCGGGGCCTCGAAGTCTAAGATCGAGCTCAGCAACATCAAATCCACTTGCGGTCGAAGCAAACTCTCTCAACCTCGAGAGCGCTTCGCCCGAAATCGCTCGGTTCATTAGCATGACGCAGATCGACTTGAGATTGCTTCTTCCTACACGTCCTCTGAGCTGGTGAAGTTGCGCCATTCCAAATCTTTCGGGGTGTTCAATAACCATAACGGTTGCCGAAGGTATATCAATTCCTACCTCAACAACAGTTGTGGAAACAAGAATCATGCTCTTCTTTGATTTGAATCTCTGCATAATCTCTTGCTTTTCGGTGTCGGTTAGTCTTCCATGGAGCAGTTCCACTCCTGTACCAGGGAAGACTTTCTCTCTTAGCCTTGCCGCTTCATCTGTTGCATTTTTCAGGTCCACTTGCTCTGACTCTTCTACGAGAGGATAAATGAAGAAAATCTGATGACCCATCTTTATTTCCTCCGAAATGAATGAATAGAGATGATCGATCCTGCTTCGGGCAAGCAGTATCGTTCGTACTGGCGATCTTCCTTTTGGCATCGTATGAATTGTTGATACGTCAAGATCACCGTATACCGTCAAGGCAAGTGTTCTGGGGATAGGAGTCGCAGTCATGACAAGACTATCAAGAAGTCTCCCCTTTGAAGTCAATGTTTCACGTTGCTTAACTCCGAACCTGTGCTGTTCGTCAACCACAACAAGACCAAGGCTTCTGAACTCCACACCCTCCTGAATTAGGGAATGGGTTCCAACCACTACGTCTATCTCTCCCTTTGTCAATCTGGTTCTGATACTCTCCTGATCAGTCTTCTTGAGTGAACCAGTCAACAGTGCGACGTCGATACCGAGCGGTTCAAGATCCTTCTTCATCTTTTCGAAGTGCTGCATTGCCAAGACAGACGTTGGAACCATCAAGGCGCTCTGATATCCAGCTTCATAGTTGTCTGTGATTGCCAGTTCGGCTACAAGTGTCTTTCCAGAGCCCACATCTCCCTGAAGCAACCTGCTCATTGGCGAGGTGGCCCTCATATCATCTCTTATCTCTCTGAAAGCCTTTACCTGATCTTCTGTTAACTCAAAGGGCAGGGACTCTACAAGTCTTTCGGCGAGAATCCCGGCGATTTCCTTAGGTAGGCCTTGGTATTTACACCTCATCTGTCTTCTACGAGAAAGAACTGCAATCTCAAATAAGAAAAACTCTTCATATGCAAGCGTTTCGCGAGCCTTTCTTGCTTCGAACATGCTCTTGGGAAAATGTATCGCAGTGAATGAATGCTTTCTTTCGAGGAGCTGCCTTCTTTCTTTGATCTTCAGAGGGATAAGGTTTTCTAGGGATCTCACAACACCAAGATTGCGCTTGGTTATTTTCCTCATCATTTTCATAGAGATTCCTGAAGTAAGGGAGTAGACGGGCAGAATCTCACCCGAGACTTCGCCATTCACTTCTTCGATTTCCGGAGAGTTCATCTCCAGAGGACCAAATGGGGTCTTCTTTGCCAATCCGTGAATGAGATACTCTTTGTCTTTCTTGAGCTTTTGTAGAATGTAGTCCTGATTGAACCATTTGAGAAGCAGTTGACCGAAGCCATCGCCTGCGACTGCAGAGATTATCGTGTAGCCTGAAACCTTCTTAACTGAGAAGTTAAGTATTCTCGCCCTTACACTTACCTTGGAATCAGCTGAAAGTGACGAAATCGGGAGAATCACCCTTCGATCTTCGTAGTCTCTCGGAAAGTAATAGATTAGATCACCAATTGTTTCGATATCCATTCTCTTAAGAATTTTGGATCTTGCTTCACCGACTGAGTAAGCATACTTTATGGGTGTTGAGAGTGATGCGGGCCTTCCTAGTAGCGCCTCGATTTCGTCAACAGTTCGCAGAAGGAAAATCCTTCTCAACTTTGCTACCATTTCGAGTCCATTTATCAGTCTCTTTTTCCTTCTATCTTGACTAAGCGCTTCGCTTTTCGAGAAGTAGGAGACGAATTTGGACAAGTATTCGTTGAGTAAGGGAAATCGGGAAAACTCCTCTTTGTCTGTCTGAGATACGATTCGCTTCAGTTCTGAGAAGAGAACTTCATTGTCTCTTCCTGAGAGCGAAGCTTCGAAAAGCATTTCACATTCGTCAAGGACTTGCTCAAAAAGCATTACTTTCTTTCTTTCTCCCCGTAACACGCCAGGCCAAAGACTGCGGGTCCGCTATGGCAGGCTATTGTTGGCCAGATTCTTCCGGTAACAAGTTCAATCTCATTTCTTTGGATGCCTAAATTCTCTTCGATCAACTCGACGGTTTTTTCGGTTGTTTCTTTCGCAATATCCGAGTACTCCTCGCTCCCGTAGATCGAGTACAAAACAACTGATTCTCTCCTTCTCTCGAGAAACTCAAGGACGTTTGAAACCATCTGCTCCTGCAACTTCTTCATACCTCTAAGCTTCGCCACAGGACTAATATATCCTTCTTCATCAACTGAAAGAATCGGCTTGATGTTGAGCAAGGTTCCGGCTAGCCCCTGTGCTTTTCCTATTCTTCCATTCTTTATCAAGTATTTCAGCGTGGGAACGCTGAATTCCATGAACGTGTCTTGAATTATCTCCGGCACTCTCGATATTGCCTCATCGATCTCCAACCCTCGTTCTATTAACTCAATAAGTTTCTTAGCGATCAAATGAGCTCCAATAGAGACTTTTCTGGTATCAACAACTGTGACTTCCAGCCCCTCCACCATTTTGGAGGCCATAACGCAAGTATCATACAGACCCGACATCTTCGATGAGAAATGAATATCAAGTAGCTTCGTGTAACCTTTTGACTTTATGTCATTGTAGTAATCAAGAACCTGTCCGAGTGGCGGTTGAGCTGTGTGAAACTCTCTGGAGCTTTCGACGATATTGTAGAAAACATTCTCCATGAAGTCAAACTCGTCGTTATATTCCTTGTCATCAATAATGATTTTCATTCCCATGAAAAAGAGTTTATGCTCCTCAACGAAACTTCTCGTTGGCGCACAACCTGAATCAACGGATACCGCAATCAATTCGTTCACCTTCCTTCGGCGAAAATCTGCTCTTGGTCGTCTCCGTTATCTATTCTCACGCACCATCTACCATCGACAAAATCAGTCTCCAGTGAATACCCGTTAAGTTCCACAGCAAGTGGTCTGCCATTATCTATGCTGAACTGAAGAAGTCTTTCGGCAGAAACCCTTACTCCTCTCTTTACTGAAGCCTCAAGCATTAACTGCGTGTTTTTGCGATTTGAGTTCACTACACTCAGTGCAAAAAAAGAAGTTATCATACAGATACTCAGAAGTAAGACAGAGAGAACAAGTGTAACAATGTTGCCTCTTCTCATCAATCACCTTTCAAATAACCTACGTAAGGTAGATTTCTGTATACTTCATCATAGTCAAGTCCATATCCAACAATGAACTGATCGCCTATTCTTTCGCCGGTAAAGTCTATCACAACTCCATGATCGTGAATAGTCTTTTCAAAGAGCGAGACCAGTTTCACGTCTGCCGGTTTCTGCTTCCAGATATAGTTTATTATGTATCTCAAAGTTCCTCCGGTGTCAACTATGTCTTCAACAAGAAGAACGTAACGGTCCGTAACAGATTCATCCACCCATGTCTTCACACGAATTCTTCCCGTAGTGGAGACTCCTGAATAACTGGAAACATGAACGAAATTATAGCGCACCTTCAACTCAAGTCTCTTTAGGAGATCGCTATAGAAATGAACTGAGCCCTTCAGAATGCAGACAGCCGTTATCTCTTCAGTAATCGGGGAGTAGTAACTGTTGATTTCTTCTGCAAGTCTACTAACAATTCTCTCAAGGGCCTCTTCTGAGTAAAGAACCGCGATCTTAGCAGGATCAAAGAGCATTTCCTTCACCTCCGGCAGTCATGATAATTATACCATCGTAGAAAGACTATGAAACGATCTATTCTTATGAAGCATTAAGTGGAAATGCGAGGTTGAGTAGGTTACAATCCTTCTTGTGAAGTTGCACGGATTTCTTGGCTAATCTTTTTGCCTACAGAATGGGGCGATTGTATGGATCAACATTTTCTGAGTAATTACCTCGACGCTTCCGAATATGAGATTCCTCTAGATTTGCCTACAATCTTTGGGAGGGAAAGCGAAACATACCTGGAAGTGGGGTTCGGTAGTGGCGAGTTCCTTGTTCAGAAAGCGATTGATAATTCTGCAAAAGATTTCCTGGGAGTTGAGTTGTCTGTAATAAGCACAGAGAAACTTCTTAAATCGCTTAAGAGAGAGCTTGTAGAAAACGTCCGAGTGCTTCTGACGGATGCGTCTTTCTGTTTAAATAACGTAATTCCTAAGGATTCACTGTCCGGTGTTTATATGAATTTCCCCTGTCCGTGGCCAAAGAAAAGACATTCAAATCGGCGGCTGAACGACCTCAATTTCGTTTTGAAGATTGGGCGGGTTCTAAAAAAAGGGGGTTTCTTTCAGCTCTATTCCGATTCGAAGGAATTCATCTCTGAGATGAGCTCGAGCGTAGACCTAACTGGTCTCTTCGATTCGGACACAGTCGAAATAAATCCAACGGCCGGAGTGGGAACTAGATACGAGAGAAAATGGCTGGCTATGCAGAGGGAGATATTCAGACTCATCTGTAGAAGAAACAGCAAAGCAGTGAAATGTGAAGAGGATGTGGTTAACTTGTCGCATTTGTGGGTGAAGAACATCGACAAGTCCCGGCTCGATAGAGTTGCAGGGCGGTCGTTTTCTAGTGATGAGATGTTTGTCAAGTTCATGGGGGTCTACAGAAAGCTTGACAATGAGGTCTTTCTAATTGAGACTCTTTCGGTTGACAGAGGCTATTCTCAAAGATTCTATATAAGTCTTTCCAAAAGGGAAGAAGTTTGGCTGATTCAACTAGATAGTCAAGCGAAACCTTTTAGGACCAGAGCGGTAAAATTCGCCGTTAGAACGCTATCTCGGATACTTGGTGACGAAAGTCGAGCTTAATAGTGAGGCGCATTTTTGGGAAGTTCTGCTTTTCTTAATAGGGTAGGAAGCGCTTTCATTGAACCGGGCAAATCATAGCTATGGCGGGGCGCAGATGCGCCCCGCCCGATTAAGATAGTTAGAGCTTCTTGAATAGCAAAGAAGCGTTATGGCCTCCAAAGCCAAATGAGTTTTTTAGGGCGTAGTTGATTTTCCTATCAACTCCTGAATTTGGTGTGTAGTTCAGATTGCATTCAGGATCGGGGATAGAGTAATTAATCGTTGGTGGAACGAAAGAGTTCTGAATTGCAAGAAGAGTTGCTACAGATTCAATTGCTCCTGCGGCTCCCAGGGCATGTCCGACCATTGACTTCGTGGAACTTATGTTGAGCCCATTACTACTCCCAAATAGACGCTTTATGGCTCGTGTCTCCATCAAGTCGTTTAAGGGTGTAGAAGTGCCGTGAGCGTTAATATAGTCAACTTCTGATGGGTCAACTTCGGCTTCTTCAAGAGCCATTTTCATAGCTCTGTAAGCTCCATCGCCAGATTCCTCGGGTGAAGTGATATGAAACGCATCATCGGTTGAACCGTATCCGGCGATTTCCCCGTAGATCTTTGCTCCACGCTTCAAAGCATGCCCGTATTCCTCGATGATCAGTGTTGCGGATCCTTCGGCCATAACAAATCCATCGCGTTCGCGATCAAACGGTCTTGAAGCATTTTCAGGATTTCCACGTGATAGGGCTGTCATATTCGAGAAGCCGGCAAGAGCAAGGGGCGTGATCGTGGCTTCAGAACCGCCGGTCATCGCGATATCGATTATCCCATTTCTTATAAGCCTCGTTGCTTCACCAATCGCATTTGTGCCAGAGGCGCAAGCTGTGGACACAGTGAAGTTTGTACCCTTGAACATGAAACGTATGGCGAGAAGTCCTGGTGCCATATTCGCGATAGTCATGGGAATCAGGAAAGGGCTGATTCTCGAGGGGCCTTTTTCCATCAAGACGGAGTGCTGATCCTCAATGACATCCATTCCGCCTAGACCTACACCATAGACCACCCCAGCCCTTTCAGGATTAGAAATCTTTCCGTCCAGACCGGAATCATCGTACGCCTGGCAAGCACTTGCAACAGCCATCTGAACAAATCTTGCGTTTCTTTTTGCTTCTTTTTTGCCCATAAATGCAACAGGATCGAAGTCTTTTACCTGACCAGCAACCTTTGATCCAAACTGAGTGACATCAAAAGTGTCAATCCAGTCAATACCAGATCTACCAGATTCTAGCGACTCCCAAAACTCCGATAGGTTCTTTCCTATTGAACAAATTATACCCATTCCAGTTATTACGACTCTTCTCATCCTATCTTTCTTCCAGTTTGATTATGAATTTCACAACGTCATCGATGGTCTTGAAGCTTGCAGTCTGACTGTCGCTGATCTGGATATCAAATTTGTCTTCAAGTTCCATTACAAGATCTACCAAGTCAAGGGAGTCAGCTCCAAGATCTTCTATGAATCTTGAACTTCCGACGATTTCTCCAGCTTCAATACTCAGATTCTCTGCTACGATCGAAATCACTCTTTCCTGTACAGTAGACGTCTTTTCCATTGAACTCACCTCTCATTTAAAAGTATTTTAGTTAGCGATTTCCTGGAATTCTCTTATTACTTCAAGGCTTTCGCAATCTGTTGTGCTAATCGAAACGTTTCTATCAATCTTCTTCATAAATCCGCTAAGAACCTTTCCGGGTCCTACTTCAATGAATCTGTCCGAGCCAAGTTGTATCATTCTTCTTATTGATTGTTCCCATTTAACTGGCTTATATGCCTGGGAGATTATGAGTTCTTTGATTTCCTCTGGATCTTCGGGGAAGAAGTCTCCAGTGACGTTTGAGATCACGGGGATTCTAGGAGGACTCACCTTGACGTCCTTCAGAAAGTCCCGCAAGACATCGCCTACTGGCTGTAAGAATCGACTGTGAAAAGGTGCGCTGACGGAAAGCTCAACGCACTTTCTAGCACCTGCTTCCAGTGCCATTGAAGTTACCAAACGCACTTTTTCTGTAGTTCCCGAAACCACAACCTGGCCTGGACAGTTGTAATTGGCAACGATAACTTCTTCTTCAGAAGAGATTTCCAGACAGATTTTCTCTACGACCTCATTGGGTAAACCTATGATTGCCGCCATTATTCCTTCACCGGGTGGAATTGCTTCTTGCATCGCTATTCCCCTCAACCTGACAAGTCGAAGAGCATCAGCGTACTCAAGTGATCCCGCAACAGTAAGCGCGCTGAATTCTCCAAGAGATAGACCTGCTACAATATCAGGTTTAGCACCCCTTTCCGAGAGGAAATCCGAAAGAGCGATGCTGACAGAGAGAATAGCCGGCTGAGCATTCTGTGTAAGAGTCAACTCACTTTCCGGACCTTCAAGCATCAATCTTAACATATCAAATCCAAGCATTCGGCCCGAGAGCCCAATGAATTCTCGTATTATGGCGCTTTCCTCGAACAGCGTCTTTCCCATTCCAACGTACTGACTCCCCTGACCAGGAAATATCCATGCTACCATCTCTTGATCCCTCCCAAAACTTCGATGACCTCTTCGGCTTCCCCGATGATTTCTTCCAACAACTCACTTACGCTTTTGATGTCTCTGATCAATCCACTAGATTGACCGGCCATGAGCGAGCCAAAATTGAGATCACCTTCTCTTGCGGCTCTTTTAAGGCCGCCAATCGCCACTCTTTCAATTGCCTCGACTCCGTTACCTTGTCTTTCAAGTTCTTCAATCTTCCTAGTCAATTTATTTCGGAAGGCTCTGACAGGATGTCCGGTTGAGATCCCTGTAACGACTGTATCAAGCTCATTTGATGAAAGAACTCTTTCTTTGTAATTATGGTGTGCCGAACACTCCGTCGTGCAAATGAACCTTGTTCCCATCTGGATTCCGCTTGCCCCTAGAGCAAGAGCTGCTACGAGCCCTCTTCCATCTGCGATTCCACCGGCAGCAATAACGGGGATCTTTACTACGGATGCAACGGCAGCCACCAGAACCATTGTTGTCACCTTTCCGATATGGCCACCGGCTTCCATTCCTTCGGCAATTACTGCGTCAGCACCTTGTTTTTCGAGCCTTCGTGCAAGTGCCGTTGAAGCAACAACCGGGATTACTTTTGTCCCAGAAGACTTGAGCCTTTCAATAATGCGTGATGGGCTTCCTGCACCTGTGGTCACCACCGGTACCTTCTCTCGGCAGACAACTTCTATTTGATCTTCGATGTTCTGAGAGAGAAGCATAATATTTACGCCAAAAGGTTTTGATGTGATCTCTTTTGTTCTTCGGATTTCAGTCTGTAACTCTTCCGCCGAAAGGCTACCGCCAGCAATAATCCCTAACCCGCCAGCATTTGAAACAGCCCCTGCCAAGCCGTTGTCTGAAATCCAGGCCATCCCTCCCTGTAATATTGGATACTTTATTCCTAATAGTTCAGTTAGTGTTCTTCCCTGTCTCGTCAATGTCGTTCCTCCTGGCACGGAAATGCTGATAAAGAGTCAGCAACACTATACCAGGGCCCAAGGAGACCAATAAAGTATGGATTTCGGACGCTTTGCGGTCTTATTGACCGGAAACGCTACAGGAGGAGAGCTTTGAAAGACAAGGAGTATGTTCAAGAGAGAATTCCTCACAGAGACCCTTTTCTGTTAGTGGATGGTGTAACATCTATTGGAGAAACGGAGGCTAAAGCTTACAGAGATATCCTTGAAGATGATCCCGTTTTCAGAGGTCACTTTCCCGGGTGCCCAATCTACCCGGGAGTACTAATAATTGAGGGTCTAGCACAAACGGCGGGAATTCTTCTTCTAAAGCCTGGGACAACCCCTTTGTTCGTAGGAATAGAAAGGGCTCGGTTCAAGACCATAGTTAAACCTCCATGCAGACTCGAATACTCAATCAGACTGATTGGAAGAAAGATGAATCTTGCCAAAATAGATGCTACAGCTTTTGTAGACGGCAAACTTTCTGTCAAGGCAGTTCTACTTGTCACTTCGCTAGATCAATGATTTTGGAAAGAAAAAACCCCTGTGCTATAATTTAGGCGTTGATCCTGCACAGGGGACTAAAGGGGGTAAGCCGTCACCTTCGAAGGGTGACGGCATTTCCGTTTTAGAACTGGAAAGAAGCAACGAATCTTACGCCGCTTCTATAGACGAAGAAAGCCACGTAATCTCCCTCTCTTATGCTATCAACAGCTTCTTCAAAAGCACTTACATTATCAATAGCCACCTGATTTCCATTTATGCTTAAACGGGTTATTATGTCGTCTTTGCCTATGCCCAGCCTGTATACTATTCCTTCTGTGCTTACACTCCTAACGATTATCCCTCTGAACTCTTGAGAAAGGCCGAGACGCTCTCTGTCTTCAGGAGTTATCTCGGAAACTGAGAGGCCTAAAGAGCTCTCGAAAGCTTTTGGCTCTTCACTCTCTTCCTGCGAAGAAGTACTTTCTTGAGAAAGAGTCCCAAGGACTGCAGTTACAACAATTCTCTCTCCGAACCTGTCGATCGTGATTCTAACTTGAGAACCAGCAGGGTAGTTGAGTACAGCTGCTCTAAGCTCAGAGGAGTTTGAGATCTCAAGGTTTTCGAATCCGATTATTACGTCTTGTGGCCTAATTCCCGCCTTGTCAGCAGCTGAGTCAGGTACGACATCGGTTATTAAGGCACCTTTATCAACTTTGAGACCCAACGATCGAGAGATTGCCTCAGTGACGGAGTCCATGTATACTCCCAGATAAGCCCTCTGAACCGATCCCGTTTCGATTATCGAATCAACGAATCTCATAGCAACGTTGATCGGTATTGCGAAGCCAAGAGAAGTCCCAACGTCGGGAGATATAATGGCTGTGTTGATTCCGATAACCTGACCGTAAATGTTGAGGAGTGGACCTCCACTATTACCGGGGTTGATTGCTGCATCAGTCTGGATAAGATTCGAATAGACTCCGTTACCGTCGGGTTTCGGTAGCTGCCTGCCGACAGCGCTGATCACGCCGAGGGTAACTGTGTGTTTTAGACCAAAAGGATTGCCTATCGCAATTGCCCATTCGCCTATCCTAAGAGAGTCGGAGTCACCGACTTCAACAATGGGAAGATCGGCACCGTCAGGTTCGATCTTTATCACGGCAATGTCCAGTTCGGCGTCTCCTCCAATATACTTTGCCGGATAGACGTTGCCGTCGAGAAGAGATACCGATATCTTGTCTGCTCCAGCGACAACATGTTCGTTAGTGAAAATATAGCCATCTTTACTGAAGATGAATCCGGACCCAACGCCGGTCACCTTCTGATCGGGAATTTCACCAAAAAAACGCCTGAAGAATTCCTCGAAACCGTAAGGATCTCTGATGGAATATTTCCTTGTCGCCTCAACGTCTACTTTGACAACTGCTGGTCCTGCTGCTTCAACTACGTTAATAACTGGGCTCTCGTAGCCTTCATTAACCAGGGCCAGAGAAGCCACTGATAACATAACTACAACAAGTACTACAAAAACCTTCTTCATAACTCTGACCTCCTTCTTCGAGTTGGCTACTCCGGTATCAATTTGACTGAAGATTTTTGTTCATTGTTCAAGGAATTGGTTGGTGATATACTGTTATAGTTCATTTTCGAGAGGTGACTTGAAATGCAGTGGTTGTTCGTTCTAGTTGTTTTTGTTCTGGCTTACATTCTCATAATATCTGGTAAATTCAATAGATCTACCGTTGCGTTTGCAGCAGGTATAATCATACTTCTTTCTAAAGTAATACCTAACTTCGATATGAAGGAAATTGGTTTTCTTGTAGACTTCAATACGATAGGCATTCTTATCGGAATGATGATAGTGGTCGGCACTCTTAGGACAACCGGGTTCTTCGAGTTTGTGGCTGTTCATGTTGTGAGGATTTCGAAGGGAAATGTTAGAGCATTATTAGTCTTCTTTATGGTTACAATTGCGCTTTTCTCTGCCTTTCTAGACAACGTCACTACTATACTTCTCTTTGCTCCGGTAATATTTCTTGTTGCGGATTCTCTGGAAGTCTCCCCCAGAAACTTCCTGCTTGCGGGTGTCCTCGCCGCAAACGTTGGAGGAACGGCAACGCTGATTGGAGATCCGCCCAATATCCTTGTCGGTTCAGCGAGTGGATTCGGATTTATGGATTTCATAAGGATAGATGGCCCTATTACTCTCATCGCACTGCTAATAACTGTCGTCTTTCTTGACAGAAGGGTTTTCAAGAGTTATAGATTGATGGGAGACAGACTTCAGCGGCTTGCAAGTATGGATCCCAACAAGGCCATAGTCTCAAAATCCTCACTGTACAAATCGCTGACCGTGTTTTTTGGAATAATAGCAGGATTCCTTCTGCACGACTTGATAGGAGTTGAGCCATCTTTGATTGCCCTCGGCGGTGCTGCTGCTGCGATGATCCTTAGCGGTAAGAGTTTTTCCAGTCTGTCTGAGGATATCGAATGGGACACGATCTTTTTCTTCATGGGGTTGTTTGTGCTTGCGTCGGCACTCCAACAAGTAGGTATTACGTCATCTATTTCTGATCTACTTGGTTCTCTTTCGGGCAACAGGATCATTCTCTTTCTAACACTTTACTGGTTATCTGCACTCATGAGCGGTTTTATCGGTGCGGTGCCGGCTGTAACATTTATGATTCCCGTTATTGAGGGGATGACTGCAAAATACGGAGTTCCCATGGATGTTTGGTGGGTGATATCGATCTCAGCGTGTTTTGGGGGGAGTTTCTCAATTGCGGGCGCCGCAGCCAATATGGTTGGTGTCGGACTGATAGAAAAGCATTCAAGGGAAAAGCTGAGTTATTCGGATTTCTTGAAGTTTTCAATGCCGTTGACGATCATGACCCTTGCTGCCGGTACTGCGTATATCCTTGTGAGGTTTTCCTTCTAGGGTTCGTCTTTCAGTTAAAACCTCTTTTTGTGCTTTTCTAGAACCTGAGGACTTTTCTACAAAGATTGAGTCGCCATTTTCTGAAGTCATCTCAGTGTAATACATAGCCGTGGAGAGTGTCGAAGGTGAAGGAGTGAAAATCTGGACTTGCTCAGGATTATAGCGCATTTTTTCTCGGATAAATCTCTTTAGTTCTTCCATGTCCCGAATCGTGCACCCTGGGTGGGCCGCGATGAAGTAACCAACAACGAAGTTTCTTCTGTCTGAAAGCCGATCAACTTCTTCAAGAAAGCTAGTCAGCATCTTATTCGAGGGTTTGCACATGTGTTCAAGGACATGATCGACTGTGTGCTCTGGAGCTATCTTCAGCTGCCCCGAGACGTGGTTTTTCATTAGTTCCTTCAGAAATTCCTTCCCGTATCTTTTATCACCTAGAATGAGATCATATCTGATGCCCGAGGAGACGAATACATGTTTTACTCCTGGAATTTCTCTCGCTCTTTTTAGAAGAGACAAATATCTTGAATGATCAGGTTCCAAAGAGCCGCACACTTCCGGGAAGAGGCATCTCTTGGTTCGGCAGGCTCCAGCCTTCAGCTTAACCAAACACTCGTAGCCGTACATGTTCGCTGTTGGTCCACCTATGTCAGTTACGGTTCCTTTGAAATTACCATCTCTTGTGAGAGAAATGACTTCGTCAAGAATAGATGTCTCACTTCTTGAGACTACTGTTCTACCCTGATGAAGGGCAATTGCGCAGAAATTGCACTGACCATAGCAACCTCTATGGCTCGTCACTGAATAGCGTACCGTATCAACAGCTTTAACTCTACCTTTGGAGAGAGATACAGGATGCACGGTACGAGTGAAAGGAAGAGAGTAAAATGAGTCCAGCTCCTCTTGAATAACAACTGGCGGTTTGTTCTGAACAACATATCTGTTATCCTGGAGCTGGTAAAGTCGATTCCCTCTTGCGGCATCGGTCTCTTCGTGGATCATTCTGGTGAGCTTGAAGTAATCCTTCTTGTTGCGGACTACAGACTCATGTGATGGGAGTTCCACTCCATCCGGTTTTTCGCTTGACCAGAAAGCTGTACCCTCTACATTGTGAGACACTCTTCCCTGATTAGCAATCTCTCTGGCAATTTCTACAATCGGTTTTTCTCCCATTCCATAAACAAGCAAATCGGCTTTGGAATCAAGGAGAATCGACTTCTTTATTCTGTCGCTCCACCAATCAAAATGAGAGAATCTTCTCAGACTAGCTTCTATGCCTCCAATAACTACAATTGTGTCTTTAAATGCCTGCCTAATTAGGTTAGCATAGACCGTCACTGCCCTATCGGGTCTCTTTCCCCCGATCCCTCCTGGTGTGTAATCATCGCTCTTTCTCTTCTTCCCGGTTGAAGTATAGTTTGCAACCATCGAATCGACATTCCCAGAGGTCACACCAAAGAAGAGTCTTGGTCTTCCCAGCGCTCTGATCTCTGTGGTTGTTCTCCAGTCGGGTTGTGAGATAACACCAATTCTCCACCCATCAGACTCAAGGACCCTGGCTATCATTGCAGTTCCAAAGGAAGGATGATCAACAAAAGCATCCCCCGTTACAAGGATCACATCGAGAACGTTCCAGTTTCTTTCTACCATCTCTTCGGTCGTCATTGGTATATTCATAAGGCACTCCAAAAAGAAAAACGGGAAGCGAAACCGTAAGCCGGATTCTGTTACTGTGACCATCTATCTGGGAGCCATGTTACCATAGCCCTCTTGCATCCTACCCGAAAGGGATTTGGTGGGCATCCTCAGACCCTTTCTGCTTGGACTTGCTCCAGACGGGGGTTACCAGGCCTGCCGGTCGCCCGACAGCCGGTGAGCTCTTACCTTCACCTTTCCATCCTTGCCCTAAGGCGGTCTTCTTTTCTATGGCCCTTTCCGGAGATCACTCTCCCTGGGTATTACCCAGCGCCCCTGCCCATGGAGTCCGGACTTTCCTCGGAATTTCCGCGGTCACACGTTTCGCTTCCCGATTAGATTGCCAAGGCCTTAATGCCCTGATATCTACCTTCAATTATCATCTTTCTCTCGATCATATTCAAGAGCTTGATCTTCGACATTCCCCAGTTACCGAAGAGAGTACCTTCGATCGGCGGATCGGAGACGAGTCTGTGGATTATTACGTTTTCGTTCAAATGCTCAAGAAAGAGAATGACTCTCTCCACAAATTGCTCTGCAGTACCTAGGTCCACTTTTCCCTTCTTATACATTCTCGCTAGCTCAGTGCCTTCAACAATGTACAGAGAGTGAATTTTAACTCCTTCGATACCAAGTACTGAGATCAACCTTGCCGCTTCGCAGACATCCTCTTCGGTATCCCAAGGCAGATTGGCTATCACGTGAGTGACTACCTCAATACCTCTCTTTCTCGCTCTCAATGAAGAATCAACAAATTGTGCAAGCGTATGTCCTCTATTAATAGCTTTCAGAGTGTTAGGATTAATGCTCTGAAGGCCGAGTTCAAGAATAACGTCAACTTCTTCGGAGAACTCCTCCAAAAGATCCAGTACTTCTTCCGACACAAGATCCGGTCTTGTCGAAATGTCCAGTATTACTACATCTTCAATGATAGCCTCTCTGTAAACTGTTCTCAGTCTTTCAATTGGTGCGTACGTATTCGAGTTGGCCTGAAAGTATGCCATGAACTTTCCAATTCCCTTTTTTCTAAGAAGAGATATTCTTTGAAAGAGCTGTTCCCTCAAAGAAAGACTGGAGTCAACAGAGAACCCGCTTCCCGAAGGATCGCAGTATATGCAGCCTCCAATTCCATTGACTTTATGAGGACATGAAAAACCGGCATCAAGTGGGACTCTATGAACATACTCGCCGTACTTAAGCCTCAGGTGAGTCTTCAGATCTTTGTAGGGCTTATGATTCAACGGATCTCACCAGACTCTTTTCGAACTCTCTGAAGGCATCAACTGCAGAGTTTACCTCCTCTTTGGAACTACCTATGAACAAATACAGCCACTTTCCCGAGAACCACGTCTTCACAAATCCTCCATCGATCTTCCCCGAAAATTCTCCATAGATCCACGGTATCGCACTTACGAGCGCTCTGAATTCATTTGAAATTTCTCTAATCAGCGAATACCAGAGACTCGTGGTCCCTGAAGCGGTCTCGAATTTCACTATATATATGCTGAGCTCCTTCGTTCCTTTTGCGAATTCTTTATGAAGAAGAAGAGAGTCTTCATTAAGAGTAAAGCCTAATAGTCTGCCTCCCACACTTGTAGTCGTTGAAATGTCCATGTAGCCACTCATAGTGAATCCTGCGAACCTACCAGGCACCAGGTCAACTCTGGAGCTTCCACAGGAAGAAACCAGAATTACCAGAAACAATAGCGCTACGATGAAACGGGATTGTTTGCCTCTCATTTCTTCACCTCCCGGTCGATTAATTCTCTGAAGCGTCTGGCTTTCAAGAAGGGCTTAGGCCAGTTCTCCTGTCCCAGCCTCTCTAAATGATCCGAAAAGAGAGTGCCGTCTCTCGGGTCCTTAAGCTCCCTATCAATTTCAAGCAAGGGGACCAGAACGAACTTCCTATTAATTATATCGCTATGAGGAACTGTAAGCTCTACTGTCTGGAGAACCGTTTTTCCGTGAAGCAAGATATCGATATCAATCTCCCTCGGACTCCATCTGAATCTTTGAACTCTGCCAATAGCATTTTCAATGAACTTAATATCTCTTATGAGTAACCTGACATCTCCTGAGTAACGGAACTTGCCGACACAGTTCAGGAAATCATCCTGCTCTGTGTTTCCGTACGGTTGTGTAGTGTATACTGACGAGACCTCTAAAAGAGGCAATCCCAATTCGATGAGCTTTGTGAAAGCTTCCGCGATGTAATTCAGTCTGTTGTCGATATTGCTACCAAATGCGAGAAATAGATCACTCTCCACTCAACTTCCTCCGTAATGACCACGCCGCTTCTTTTAGTCGCTGCACAGTGTCCAACGAGAATCCCTGCTTCCACCAGTGCGGAATGATCGAGTTGTCAAGAAGTAGTGGGTCAATATCTTCAGCAAATGAACCTCTTTCAATTAGTTCTTTCCATTGCAGAGTTCCTGGTATAGGCGTGAATTCGTTAAGACTTGGGGACAGGCCTAACTCTTCACAGATTCTCAGTGAGTCCAGTACATCTTCTTCGCTCTGTCCAGGTAGATTCAGCATGATGTAGGCGCTAATCTCCTTGTAGGCGAATCCGGCCTTTGAGAGGTTATCGACGGCTCTGTAGATATCGTTAAGAAAAACTTTCCCCCCTGTGGAAGTTTGCAAGGCTCGATCTGAAGTCTCCAGTCCGATTTTAATTGTCTTGAAGTTATTAGCGTACATCAAATCTGCGGTTTCCCTGTCTACAAATCGCGCGTGCACTCCATTAGGCAGGTGAAACCTTGTTCTTATGCTACGATGTTCGATTTCTTTCATAAGTGTCTTGAAACCGCCACCAACAAGAATCGCGTCATCAAAAAAGACAATGTCTGAGAGATTCGATGATTTAACCAGGTACTCGATATGCTCTGCAGTCTTTGTCGGATCTCTTCTTAAGAAATGGCGCCATAGATAACTACTTGCGCAGTAAACGCATCTGAAAGGGCACCCTAGACTGGTTATTACAACAGCATAATGCGGAGATTCGTAGGCCGAGTAATCGGGACTAAGCTCATCAAACCAATCAGACTGAACAGATTTGTTTATTCCGAGGAATTGCAGAGCCTTCTCTATAGGCTTCATTCCCGTTCCGGGACAGACCAAATCTGCTCCGGCATTCCTTTTTGCGTGTTCCGGAAGCAGCGTTGCGTAGACCCCGCCAAGCACAATAGGTATTGACGGCAACTCTTGGCGAACAACCCTTATTGTGTCGCTCACTCCATAATGCCAGTACGTCATCATAGAAGTAACGAAGACACCGTCAACGTGGTCTAGTTGTTGCAGTTTGCTCCTGAATACTTCTTCAGGAAAACCGAACCTCTTGAACCTTCTTGGGATGGAAGCTATACAGTCTGGTTTTGGAACAACGGTTTCCACGAACTTCCCGGTTCCGAAGTATTTTTCTCCTGAACCGGAGGAATATGAGAGAAGGTCCGAATCGTATCGATCGAGACAGTCAACTAAGACTGGTTCAACACTAAGGGTTTTCAGAGCAGAAGATATGTACAATAACCCCAAAGGCTTTAGCCAGTAATCGTAGGCCGATACATCTTCAATCCAAGGATTGATCAGTAATATTCTTTTCAAATGACTTCACTCGATTGTAATAGGATCTTATTCCCTTCAAGGTTAGATAAGGGTCGTCCATTTCTATGAACCCATCTTCGGTAATGAAGAGACGTGCTTTTCCACCCGTTCCAACGATTTTCGGCTTGACATCAAACTGCTTCTCGATTTCGCTAATAATCCCCTGCAGAGCGAAATACGTTCCGTTTACTATACCGATTCTAAGGTTGTCCTCAGTATTCGTTCCGAAGTAGTGGTCTTCAAAGAAGAGCTCGACTTCCGGCAGCTTTGCAGTCCTGGAGAAGAGAGCAGACATCGCCGTTTCAGGTCCAGGAAGAATTGCGCCACCTGCAAATGCGCCATCCATAACAATATCTATGGTAATTGCAGTCCCGACATCGACAACGATTACGTTGGCTCCGTAACATTCCTTCGCGCCCATTACGTTTGCCAGTCTATCGGCACCAATTTCCGAAGGGTTGTCTGTTTCCAGATCGACAGAAACAAACCTATCGGCCTTGACAAACATGGCCGGTTCCAACAGGTATTTTCTAGCGAAGTAATCAATTGTTGAGTTTAGTCTTGGAACAACGCTTGCCACACAAAGCCCTTTTATACTCGAAAGTGAAGCTTGTTCGTACCTCAAGAGTCCTTCAAGAATGACGAATAGTTCATCTTCCGTCTCGAGCCTCAAAGAAGGAAGCCTCCATACAGCCTCTATTTTGCTCCCACTGTCGAGACCAAAAACGGTCGTCGTGTTTCCCACGTCAGCAAGTAACAGCATTCTATACCTCCTAGCTAGATAGTAACATCTCATTTGGACTCTTTGTACTAGCATTGGTTCTGGCTAATCCTTGCTGTTTCACATTATCTTAATAATTCTCTCCACTTGATAGGCAGATGATGTGATGATATAATCTTTCTGCCAGCGCAGGCTGGAGACTGAAAGTGGGAGCGACTCGCTAGCTCAGCAGGTAGAGCACCTGACTTTTAATCAGGGGGTCGCGGGTTCGAATCCCGCGCGAGTCACCAGCGAGAGTGGCGAAATTGGCAGACGCGCTGGACTTAGGATCCAGTGGGGAGACCTGTGAGGGTTCAAGTCCCTCCTCTCGCACCAGAGAATGATTTTCTTCATGCGGATGTAGCTCAGTGGTAGAGCACCTGCTTGCCAAGCAGGGGGTCGCGGGTTCGAACCCCGTCTTCCGCTCCAGGAAGACGCCTGAAGGCGTCTTCTTTTTTTTTTTACGATCTTATCTTTCTGTTCCCGGATATCTATTCGGTCATTGAAAGAGCAGAAAGCGCTTTCTCGTAAGAAAAACTGGAAAGCAAACCTGCCTCAATGAGGGTCCTTTGAGCACCTCTGGTTTTCTGAATAGCTATCCGGCTGGGTTACCGTCTTCTTCTCACTCCCATTCGATGGTTGCAGGAGGTTTGTCAGTTATGTCGAAAACGACCCTTCCGACTTCCTTCACCCGAGACGTAATCCTTGAAGAGACTTCTCTAAGAAGGTTATGAGGAAGCGCATGCCAGGAAGCAGTCATGCCTTCATGGCTATCTACGGCTCTAAGTGCAACTACGAAACCATATGATCTCTTGTCACCTTTAACCCCGACGCTTGAAATTGAGAGCAGCACCGCAAAGGACTGCCAGATCCTTTCTATTTCGCCCGATTCCGTAAGCACTTCGAGAAAGATAGAGTCAACTTCCTTTAGTATTCTTGCCCTTTCGGCTGTTACTTCGCCGATTATCCTCACCCCTAGGCCGGGTCCAGGAAAGGGTTGTCTGTTAATCAGGGTTTCATCTATGCCGAGAGATCTACCAAGATTCCTTACTTCATCTTTGAAGAGTTCTCTTATTGGCTCGAGGAGCGTCAGTTTCATATTCTCAGGCAGACCACCAACATTGTGGTGACTCTTGATTTTCTCCGCACTTCTGGAGGATGCGCCGGATTCAATGACATCCGAGTAGATCGTTCCCTGTAGAAGAAAGTCTGCCCTCAGTTTATTTGCTTCTCTTTCGAAGACCTTGACGAATGTCTCTCCTATCGCTCTTCTCTTGTCCTCGGGATCAACAATCCCTTTTAGTGCAAAGAAAAACTCTTGGGACGCATCAACAGTTATAACGTTCATACCGAGACTCTTCAGAGTTCCTGGGACTTCAAGTTCCTCGTTCTTTCTCATCAAGCCATGATTTACGAAGATTCCGATGAAGTCGTCGCCTATTGCTCTGGTTGTCAATGCTGCAGCTACAGTCGAATCAACCCCTCCAGAAAGCCCGCCAACAACCTTTTTCCCTTCAACGGTTCTTCGGATCTCTGCAATCTTCTCATTCGCGAAATCAGAGATCTTCCAGTCCCGAGAAGCTCCGCATATGCCAAGTACAAACCTTTCTATCAACTCCTTTCCATATTGAGTTTGATGAACCTCTGGATGAAATTGAAAGGCCAAGTCTCTACCGTTCGTGAATCCGGCAATCGTTCCATTTCTGCTTCGGGCAATGACTGAACAACTCTCAGGTAGACTTGTTACTTCGTCTCCATGACTCATCCAAACTTCTATCTCACTAGGGATTCCACGAAGATGATTAGTGTCGACAGATATCGCAGTGAGGCCGTACTCGCCACGAATTCCGCGTGAGACAAACCCTCCCATTCGTTTTGCCAGCAGGTGCATTCCGTAGCATATTCCGAGGATAGGCACGGAGAGTTCATGTAGTTGTTCAGGGAAATCAGCAGAGCCTTCTTCATAGACGCTTTGCGGGCCGCCAGAAAGAACAACGCCTCTTATGCTGTTGTCGAATGTGAAGCAGTCCGGAGTTGTTACGGTGCAAAGAACACCGATTTCTCGTATTCGTCGAGCGAGAAGGAGCGTGTATTGAGATCCGTAGTCTAGAACAATAATCCTGTCCATTTTGCCTCCGAAAGAAAAAACCCCCAGGCGGGGTAGTATTAATGCACGCCGTAGAAAGAAGGTTATGGCCTTCTGTAGAAACTCCCGCGCCGATTCGCGGGATTATACGGGTAAATGGATTCTATCACCTCGGAAAACGCTAGGTACTAAGGATTAGTAAATAAAGAATCACCACCGGCCAAGAAGCCCCACACTCCAGGTTCTCTCGAAACTAATAGATTCGATCTTATTAGTGAGGTTAGTACCAATTCCGGATGTAATAAGCATGTCTCCAACCCTAACCTCGATTCCTCCTCCGACAAGAAAATCCATGTTTCCGAGAAGATCCGCGTTCATTGAGACTCCTGCTCGAGCCGAAAAAAGACTGTTGTATGTGTACTGTGTCGAAAGGCCCAAATACTTGATTTCCAATCCCTCTCTTGTTCCCAATTCAAGTCCTATCATGAAAGGGTCAGGAACAAATCGTATTCCTGCCAGAAGATCGATCGAATTTGCGGATGAACCGCTATTCCAAATAGAACTACTGAAGGCTACTACGTAGTCCAGGATCTCGTAAGCCTTTCCAGTAATACCACCCTTGATTGCGACACCGTAGTTTGTTGTTGTTGCGGTGGACATGTTTATTTGTAGATCTACGCCATAGGCAGTTAGGGGCCCAAGTTCGCCAGATATCATGTAGCTGAGCGACCTAATACTTGACGTTTTGCCAATATCCATATAGTACTGAAGCATTCCAGCCATTCCGTCATCGGAGTCCTCAAATAACTGAACATATAGCCCACGCTCATTCGATGAAGGGGAAGCGGTTGTGGTGAGTTCAACAAAGCTCGATGAAAATGCTGAATTGAGTACTCCATAGAGATCTGATGGACTTCCAAATCCCGAACTATACCCTTTTGCCAGTATGCCATTTCCTCCTGTTTGAAGCGAGAATGGATTCAATGCCGCAGTAACCACACCAAGAGATACGACCACTAAAATCAAGAGCTTCTTCATCTTATCACCCCATACGTTCTTCAGAAGTCTTTGGATTAACTGCTTGAATAAGGCCGGTTTCTAGGCAGTAGTTTTTGAATTCAGCCAGTCTATCTTCAAGTATAGCCTCTCGGATCTTCTTCACGAACTGCATAAGAAAGCTGATGTTATGGTAACTCAACAGAGTCTTTCCAAGTATCTCATCCCTCGTAAAAAGGTGATGAATGTACGCCTTACTGTATGTTGAACAGACTTTGCATTGACAAAATGGATCAACAGGAGATCTGTCCAACTTGTTTCTCGCCGATTTCAGGTTAACTCTTCCCCGAGATGTGAGAGCTGCCCCGTGCCTTCCTAGCCTTGTGGGGAGAACACTGTCGAACATGTCAACGCCGTTTTCGACAGCAACCATTATCAGTTCGGGTGTCCCGACTCCCATTAGATATCTAGGCCGATCCTCCGGTAGTAACTCGACAGAGCTTGAAAGCACCCTCTCGGTAGTCTCAAAATCCTCTCCGACGCTCAACCCGCCTAGTGCAAACCCGTCAAAATCCATGGCGGTTATTTGAGAAGCGCTTTCTTCTCTTAAGTCGTTGAAGAACCCTCCCTGAACCACACCGAAAAAGGACTGCTTACTGTTCCTTCTATGTGCGATCAAAAACCTCTTTGCCCAAGCCGTTGTTCTATTCACGGAATTCCTTATGTATTCCTTTGTTGCACTTGGTTCAGTACACTCATCAAAGGCCATTGCAATGTCCGATCCAACAGCTTCTTGTATCTCCATCGAAAGCTCTGGAGTAACGAAAAGACTCCTCCCATCAAGTGGTGAACGAAACTTAACTCCTTCATCGCTCACCATTTTGTCTTTTAGCGAGAAAACCTGGAACCCCCCGCTATCCGTTAGGATTGAATGACCCCAAGACATGAACTTGTGAAGTCCACCGAAATCTCGTAGAATATCGAGCCCCGGGCGCAAGAACAAATGAAAAGCGTTGCCAAGTATTATTCTTGCTTCGAGTTCTTGGAGCTGGTCTTGCCATATTCCCTTAACTGTTCCATTGGTCCCAACCGGCATAAACACTGGCGTATCAAACTCTCCGTGAGGAGTACTAATAATGCCGGTTCTTGCCTTTGATTCGGTGCTAGATGCTCTGATGCTCAGCTCAACCATTTCGCTTCCCGATTATCTCGATGATTTTCTCGTAGGAAGCGTTTATCTGTTTTTCCAACTGCTTCATTTCTTCATTTATCCACGAGCCATAATCAGGGTCTTTAAGAGATTTCATGTTTATCATTACGTTGGCTTTAGCTATTTTGTAAACCGCATGAAGAAGGTGAGCGGCACTCTCTGCGTCCGAAAGCACATTTGAGTTCCCCCACTTGGCAAGTCGTTCGACGTTGAAAATGATATTCTTGCAGCGTCTGGCGAGATCAAAAGGCACTTCTATTGCTGTTTTCAAAGCCTGCTGAACCTTCATTTCCCTGCTATTCTTTTCATCATCTGTGGCCTTTGACATCTTATAGGCTGACATCACCTGGTCGAACGCCTGGATATCGCGGTTCATCAGATCACATAGGTAGTTGCTTTCTGACTCAAAGACTTCTAAAGCGGACTCCATATGACCTTCGACATCTTCGTATCCCTTCTTGCCAATAGTCAAGTTCGCAACCATAGACCCTAATGACGCTGCGAGAGCAGCTACGACCGCACCTACTGCTCCGCCTCCTGGAGTTGCAGATTTCTCAGCAACTTTCTTCAAGAAGTCTTTAACTGGTAGTGTGCAGAAATCCATTTTAATAACCCCCCCGATTATCATTTGATTCTCCAGTCACTATCTTTATACCAGAACTTGTACCTATCCTGTTTGCGCCGGCGACTATCATTTTGAGAGCATCTTCTCTTGACTTGACACCTCCGGAGGCCTTTACTCTGCATTTGTCACCGACCACAAATTTCATAAGCGAAACATCTTCTATGGTTGCTCCACCTGAGGAAAAACCGGTAGAAGTCTTCACGAAAGCGGAACCTGCCTCTCTCGAAATAACGCAGCCAGCGATCTTCTCTTCTACGGTCAACAAACAAGTTTCCAAAATCACCTTAACAGGTTTTCCATGAGCCGATTCTACCACTTTAACTATGTCATCAAAAACGGTTTCGTACTCTCCAGCCTTTAGAAGGCCCACGTTGATCACCATGTCAAACTCGTCTGCCCCATTGTCAGAGGCCCATGAAGCTTCGAAAACTTTTGCTTCACTTGACATCTGTCCCAAAGGAAATCCCACAACAACCGTCTTTTTTACATCACTTTCTGCGAGCAACTTACTTGCCAAAGGAATGTATCCGCTATTCACACAGACACTCCAGAACTCATAACGCATAGCTTCTTCACAAAGCTTTTTTACCATTTCTGGTGTTGCGTCGGCCTTCAGAAGAGTATGGTCGATGAATCTCGAGACATTTAGTTTATCGGGCAGTTCTCTAACAACAGGAGAGTATTCTTCCTTGTATCTCCTTATTTCGTTCCTAACTGATTCTTCAATCATCGCATCACCTTTCCTTCTCTCACTCTTTTTGAAATCTCAAAGCTCCAAATCATTTGAAATTCCCTGCATAGCTCTTAAGGAAAGAGAGAGAAACTCCGAAAGAGAAATTCCAAATTCTGAACAACTTGCCATTTGCTCCCTGCTTGCGCCCTTAGCAAACGACTTCTCCTTGAATCTGTTCAAGAGGAATTCGACATCAGTATCGACAAGTTGGGTTCCTTTTCTGATAAGGACGGCAGCTACTATGAACCCTGTCACAGGGTCGGCTGCATAAATGGCTCTCTCAATAAGTGACTCCCTCTCCTTCTTATCACAGTGCGCTAGAATAGCATCTTTCACTTCGTTGGGAAGATCCTTTCCTTCAAGCATCTGCACGGTCTTGTTACCGTGTTCATTGAAATTATCCTTTGTGAATTCGTAGTCAAGATCATGGAGAAGCCCTGCCATGGCCCAAACATCTCTGTCCTGTTCCAGCTTTTCAGCCAGAGCTTTCATTACCGCCTCAGTAGCAAGTACGTGCTTAATTAGATTCTTTGAATGTATGTTGTCTCTTATAAGAAGCATTGCCTCTTCTCTCGAAATCATTATGCGCCACCTCCGCTGTGAAGACCTTTCCTGCTGCAAAACTATAGTATCTGCCGCTTCCTATTATAACGTGATCCAGCATCTTAATTCCGAGAGTTTCTCCAGCGTTTCTAATCCTAGAGGTAATGCCTTCGTCCTCTTTGCTGGGAGATGGATCACCGGAGGGGTGATTATGGACGAGGATTATTGCTGCGGCAGTTCTGCTGATGGCGGGTTTGTAGACCTCTCTGGGATGAAGAAGGGAAGAATCCAGAATTCCTATGCTCACAGTGTTGAGACCTCTGTAGTTCAGTTTGGTATCTAAAGAAATCACTCTTACTGTCTCCCTATCCATGAAGGCCATATCATGGCAAAGACAGTAGACACCCTCCGGTTCGTCAAGACGTACCCTTGTATTTTCTGACATTTCTCTGAAGATTCTCTGCCCTAGTTCAAGAGAGGCTTTCAGACACACGGCTTTTGCTGTGCCGAGCCCTTTGATATTCATGAGTTCAGATACCTCAGCAGAAAGAAGCGCAGTCAACGAACCATAGTAGTTGAGAAGCTCTTCACTCATCTCAAGTACACCTTTGCCTTTGCTCCCTGTTCTCAGCAGAATTGCTATTAGCTCACTATTGGTGAGAGAGCCGGCACCGTATTCTATCAGTTTCTCCCTTGGCATCAGTTGGGTGTCCATTTTATTCTACCCCCCGCGAATGAAGCTCCTGCCATAGCCTTCCAACTGGTAATCCCATCACATTGTAAAAGTCTCCTGTAATGCATTTTACGAAGAGTGCTCCGTAATCCTGTATTCCGTATGCGCCGGCTTTGTCCAGAGCGATGCCGCTTTCCGCATACTCTCGCAAAACTCTCTCAGGTACTTCTCTGAAAGTGACTTCGGTCTCTTCAATAAACTCGAAGGCGATTTTCTCGGAAACTACTGACAGTGATGTGTATACTGAGTGAGTTTTTCCTGTAAGGGACGAAAGCATCCTGAATGCCTCATCAACAGAACTTGGTTTTCCAAGTACAAATCCATCTAACACAACTACTGTATCTGCTCCCACAACTATTGAATTGGGACGTCTGAGATAGACGTTTTGGGCCTTTCTGTGAGATAGCTCCGAAAGCTCAGCTTCGGAGTATCTCTCAGAGAGATTCTCTTCAACTCCTTCGGGAGGGACGATCTCAAAGGGGATTCTTAGTAGCCGAAAGAGCTCCTTTCTTCTGGGAGAAGATGAACCTAATATCAGTCTTGCCAAAGAGTATCACCAATCCTTCGAATGACTTCAAATGCAATATAAGCATTGATTACTGCCGATATCGATCCAAGAAGTAACATATAAGGGTAAAGAAAAACGATCTCAAAGCTTTTCACAACTAACGTTGAAGCAACCAGCAATTGAGTGAAATTGTTGACAGAAGCACCGACAAGGCTGATTCCTATCAAGCCGAATTTCTCTGTTCTGCTAAGTAGCCACATAACTGAGGCCGATGTAGAAGCTCCCGAAATCCCCATCAAGAATCCAGGTGTTGCAAGTCTTCCTGTTAAGAGGCTGCCTATGAAGGTTTTCCCAATAGAAATGGCGAGAACGTCTTTGAATGGCATTCCTGAAAGAGCTAATATCAAGACAAGATTTGAGAAGCCCCATCTTCCGCCTGGAACTGGCAAAGGAAAAGGTATGAGGCTTTCTAGAAGATAAAGTACAGAACCTATCGCTATTAACATCGATAGTGTGGTTACTCTTCTTGCCTCCATTACTACTCCATCTTCGCGCCAGGTTACAAGCCCGCGCCAAAATTTTTCTGCGGACAAATTTGCCGGTTGCACAAGGGATTTCACCTAGACACTTTGAAAAAAAGCCTCACTGCGTTATCACATCGATGTCGCTTATGCCTGAAGGAATTCTTATGATTATCTTGTTTGGAACGCATACAATCGGTATATTCGGCTTGTCTATCGCGCCTTGTGAAACACATAGTTTTTCTGGGCAATCGGAATCCACAACTGAGATCCTTCCGCCTTCCACTTTGACTAGCATTCCAACATCAAGATAAACTCGTTGGTCTTCCTTAAGGTTCACCGTTCTTATCAGATTCCCTTCAAAATAGATCTCAGCTACATGAGCGGAGGTTCCCCTTGGGAACAAAAGAATCACAATCACTGCTAACAGTGACACAACAAGCGCGAAGTCGTATTTTGTGAATAACTTCATCGCTCCTGATATACTTCAAAACCCGGCGACTTAAAAGTACTCATATCTTCCATTACGAGAAGAACGAGTGCTCCAAATCTCGGCAAGAATGTTACTCCCGGCTCCATCCCAATCACAAAGGCGGCAGTTGCATATGCATCTGCAAGCATGGCACTTCTGCCAATAACGGTTGCGCTAATAACTCCGTTGCGGGATGGGTATCCAGTCTCTGGATCGAGAATGTGGTGGTAACGTACGTTGTCTTCCATAAAAAACCTTTCATAGTCCCCAGAAGTAGCAACTGCACCATCATATAGATAGATATACTCGATTACGTCTTGGACACTCTCCCCTCTCGGATCTCTCACACCGATTATCCACGGCCTGCTTCCGTACTTCGGACCAATTACCCCAATATCTCCGCCAGCATCAATGAAGCCAGTCGCTCCCTCGTCGAGCGCTTTGATCTTCGCAATAGCCATATCTACTGCGTATCCCTTTGCAATCGCTCCAAGATCCATCATTGCACCGTCCGACAGCGAGACATATCCTGTCTTCTCATCGAACGTGATCCTGGAGAATCCGGTGGAACGTAGAGCGGCTTCGATTTCATCTTCTGAAGGAATTCTTCTCAACGAAGACTCATCGTCAAAACCCCACAGTCTGGTTAGCGAATAAAGTGTAGGATCGAATGCACCGGATGTGTTTCTCGAGATCTCAAGAGCGGACTTAATAAGGAAACTTGTTTCTTTGTCGATGTCATGAAGCTCTCCACTTCTGTTTAGCTCGGCAATTATGCCGTTGGTTCGGCTACCGAATTTCTCGTCAATTCGCTTGATCTCGCTTAAGGCGGCTTCTGCCAGAGCAACAGGAGACATTTTCGAGGATGAAACTCTAATGGTAACATAAGTCCCAAGAAGGTATTCGGTTCTGTCGTAGTACTCAACAGGTTTCTGTCGAAAGAAAACGAAAATCAGCAGAACCATCGCAGAGATAAAAAGCAACGCATAGGCTACAGTTCGGCTTCTCAGGAGACTACAGGAATCTCTTCCTGGCACTTGTTGCACCTTCCTTTTTCATCTATCCCAACCACTGAGCTCCGCATACCTTTTCTCTCGATTAGCAGGTTCCCGCAGCGAGGACAAATAGTATCGGAGAGACCGGGAAGGTTCACATTTCCAACGTACACGTATCTCAAATATTCCTTCGCTACTTCTGCAAGTACTGTCAAGGATTCAAGCGGAGTAGGAGGTATTTCACTTTTGTAGCTAGGATGATATCTGTTTATATGGAGGGGAATGTCTTTCGAAAGCTCTGAAATCCATTTTGCCTCTTCTCTCATTTCTTCAGTGGAATCATTCTTACCAGGAATTATTAATGTTGTCAATTCCAAATGCGTTCCTACCTTTTTTGCCGTCTCTATTGATCTTAGAACATTTCTCTTCTCTGTGCCAATTTCATTAATGTAGAAGTCATCGTTCCAACCCTTTAAATCGATATTCATTGCTCTAACCGACTGTGAAAGGAGATCCATTGGCTCCTCTTCAATCACACCGTTTGTAACAAGTACACTGTAAATTCCTTCCTTTGCCGCCGCTCTCGAGGTGTCAAGAATGAACTCGAAAGAGACTATTGGTTCATTATACGTGAATGCGATGCCCCTAGACTCCCTTTCCAGGGCTATCTGAATCAGCTGCTGAGGCATCACACGCTTCACTGTTTTCGGTCTCTCTTTGGAGATTTCCCAGTTCTGACAGAAATTGCACTTAAGATTGCACCCCCACGAACCTACCGACAGTATTGTCTCTCCCGGATAGAAATGGTACAGAGGTTTCTTCTCGATTGGATCTATTGCTATCGAAGTAAGCTGACCGTAATTCAGCGAATACAGCATTCCGTCAACGTTCTTCCTTACACCACAGAAGCCAACCTGATTTGGCTTAATTACACAACGCATAGGACAGAGGAGACACTGAAGAGCGTCTTCTTCACCATATTCGTCAAAATACACGGCCGATTTCAAAACAACCACCTCTTATCGTTGTCAGTAATACCTTTCAACCGCGAACCTGAATATCCTGTAGTCCTCGGATTCCCTGATACCTGCTTTACGTAATGCTATTCTCAACTGCTGCTGAACAGTTTCGACGCCTTCCAGATCGGGTAGAAGGACACCCTTTCTGTTTCCGAGGGTGACAATAACCCCAAACTTCTTTGGATTTAGTTCTGCAACAGTTGTCTCCTCAGGTAGTCCCAGAATGTCCACCGATATATCCAGACATGGCAATTCGCCCACGCTAATTGGTGAGAACCGAGGATCTCTAGTCGATGCTGAAATCGCATTGTTTATTATCTCAAGAGCTACGTTTTCTTCGGTGGGATATATCGTTCCTATGCACCCTCTAAGCGAGCCGTCACGAGTATGGATTGATACGAAACATCCGGCCCTTCTGGCAGTCAATTCCTCAGAAACCCATTCGGGCACAGGAATTACCGAACGCTGCTGCAAATATTCCTCCAGCGCATATTTTGCAACTCTTACAGGCTCGGAATTTGGCAACTCTGTCCCTCAGTCGAAGAAGATCTGAGACAACTTGTAGTATTCAAAAGGCACAAGCTTCTTCGTGGCTATTCCATACTCAAGAGGTATAGAGATAATGTCATTGCCCCTAAGTGCAACCATTCTTCCAAAATCACCTTTCATAACAAGCTCCATTGCATGAACTCCATATCTAGTTCCGAGAATTCGGTCGAAAGCAGTTGGAGTACCTCCTCTCAGAAGATGTCCAAGAACTACTGATCTTGTGTCGTAACCGGTCCTCTCAGAAATGATGTTTGCCATATAATGGGCGATTCCTCCCAGTTTGATATGCCCGAAAGCATCGATCTTACTTTCATCGCCCACAACGTTCTCAAGTTCTGTTGGTTTGAACCCTTCGGCAACAGCAACAATCATATAACCATAGCGATCCATCCTGTTCTTCACATAGTCAAGGATTTCATCTATTGTCATCGGGTATTCGGGAATAAGTATAAGATGAGCCCCGGCAGCCATCCCTGCTTCTAGAGTAACCCATCCTGCTTCGCGCCCCATTAGCTCCACGATGATTATCCTTCCGTGAGACTTCGCGGTTGAATGCAGCCTGTCAATAGCATCTGCTCCAACATTAACAGCCGTCTGATACCCGAAAGTATAATCTGTATTTGCAACGTCGTTGTCAATTGTCTTTGGAACCCCAATCGTTTTGTATCCCATAGAGGAAAGCTTTGCGGCGACACTTAACGTATCGTCTCCACCGATGCCGATAATTGCGTCCAGTCCCAACTTCTTAATGTTTTCCTCCATCTTGGTTCTCATATCTTCCGACTTAAAGGGGTTTGTCCTGGATGTTCCGAGAATAGTACCGCCGAGGATGTGAATTCCTTCAACATCGTTATCGGTAAGCTTCATGCTTTCTCCGATGACCAGCCCTTTCCAACCGTGCATCAAGCCGATTATTTCCACGCTTTCTGGAGCAGATTTGACAATTCCTCTAATAACAGCATTCAACCCTGGGCAGTCCCCGCCGCCAGTCAGTATCCCAATTCGCATTACTAACCTCCTGTAAGTTCTAATAATGCTGACGCATAGACTGTATAATTATAACATGAAGTGACGCAATCTTGTCTGACGACAGAGAGGGAAGAGGCTTATGAAGCTAAGTTTGAAAACATTGAGAGAACATGTGACATCTCCGGAATACTCACCAACTACGTTGAGAGGTCTTGCTGCCAAGCTAGAGCTAAGCGATAATGAAAGCAGGGCATTGCTCAAGAAATATCTTCAGCAATTGGTTGATTCATCGGTAATCGTTAAGGATTCCAAGGGAAGATACATCTCTCCTGGTGAGAAAACGGTAGTAGGGACAGTAGAGTTTGCTAGAAGGAACATGGGAGCCTTTATAACTATTGAAGACGGAGAAGATATCTTCATACCGTCGGAGGATACCGGCTTCTCAATTCATGGAGACACTGTCTTCGTAGAGATAACCGGCAGATTCAGAGAGATAAGAAAAGGAAAGATAGTCAAAGTCATAAAACGGAATAAGGAAAAGGTAGTAGGTACCTTCAAGACAAGGGGAATGATGGCCTTCGTAGTACCTGATGACATCCGAATAAAGAGCGACTTCTACATTCCACCAGAAGGATTCAACGGAGCAAAACCAGACGACAAAGTTCTTGTGAGAATTACCAAATATCCGTCACCGGGGAGAAATCCAGAAGGAGTAGTAGAGCGAGTTCTCGGAGATGCGCTAAGTCCAGAGGTAGACCTCTTGACGGTCATATACAAGCAGGGTCTGCCGGAGCCCGGATATTTTCCCGAAGAAGTTAAGACTCAGGCCGCTAAGATGTCAAGGAAGATTAGCTCGAGAGAGATAAAAGAAAGAGAGGATCTCCGGAGTGAACTGGTATTCACAATCGATGGCGATGATGCGATGGACTTCGACGATGCGATTTCTCTCAAAAGGAATTCCGAAGGGAATTATATGTTGGGAATTCACATAGCCGATGTCTCATACTATGTTCGCGAAGGGACGCAGATCGATTCCGAAGCCTATTCAAGAGGAACGTCTGTGTATTTGCTTGATACGGTTATTCCGATGCTCCCATTTGAGTTGTCAAACGATATTTGTTCGCTGAGACCAGAAGAAGACAGGTTGACTCTTTCTCTTTTGATTGAAGTAGATCAGAGAGGACGGGTGGTTGCCTCCGAGATTAGGAATTCCGTGATCAATTCAAGGAGAAGACTTACTTACTCGGAGGTAAATGGATTTCTTAATGGAGAAGCCTCTGCCGAAACGATGGAAAAGCTTAGGCCTGTTGCCGAGTCTTTGAGATTATCACATGAGTTGGCTCAGAAAATCAGAGATCTCAGAAAGAAACGGGGCTCGGTCATGGACATTTCTTCGAGAGAAGTCAAGATCATTTTTGATGAAGAAGGCAGAGTAGCAGATATCCTGCCTCAAACCCGCGGGATTTCTGAGTGGATTATTGAAGAGTTTATGATACTGGCCAATGAGACAGTGGCCGAGATTTTCAACAGTAGAGGATTACCATTTGTTTACAGGATTCATGAAGAGCCTGATCCTGAGTCGATGATGCAATTGAAGAACTATCTCGAAGCTCTTGGCATGAAGGTAAAAATCCCCAGAAATGTTCATCCTAAAGCTCTTCAACAGATACTTGAGAAGACAAAGGATCATCCTCTCCACACTTCGATAGAGAGAGTTCTTGTAAGAGGTATGAAGCGAGCGGTATATTCCAGTAGGAATATCGGGCATTTTGGGCTGGCCTCAGAAGCATACACTCACTTCACTTCGCCTATAAGAAGATATCCAGATTTAATTGTGCACAGGCTCCTGAAGAAACTGGTGAATAACTCCGGGACAGACCTCATTGAGGAATCAAAGGATCTTGAAGAAGTTCTTCCCAAAATTGCTTCTTGGGCTTCTAAGAGAGAGAGAGTTGCGAATGAAGCTGAATGGGATTTGCTAGACATGAAAAAGGTCGAGTATATCGCTAACAGAATCGGTGACACCTTTGACGGCGTTATAACAGGTGTCACGAAGTTTGGGATTTTCGTAGAGCTTACGGAGAAGATGATATCAGGTCTAATCCATATTTCGACTCTAGATGATTATTACGATTTCATAGAAAACCAGAACATTCTAGTTGGAAGGAAGAGTAAGAGGATTTTCAGAATCGGTGATCAGTTGAGAGTTCAAGTTATAAGGGCAGACAAGACTACAATGGAGATAGATTTCAGCATAGCAAGAGAGAAGGAATCAAGAAACAACAAAAAGAAAACCGCATCATCAAACAAGTCCAGAACGAAGGAACACAACGGGAAGAAGAGAAAAAACTAGTACAGAGGCTCAAATCCTTGGGTGTTCCAGTATTCCTTCATAAGAGACTCATAGAGACTGAGAAGAGCCTGCTTGTGATTTTGTTCCCATTTTGAGAGCGTACTGAATAATCTCTTGATTTCGGCTTTCGAAGATTCCTCTGATTTTTGATTATAGAAGTCTTCGAAGTCTTTCTCTATAAGATAAGCTATTCTAAGCGCGGATAAGTCTCCAGCTAGGGAGTCAACAGAAATGCCTTTCAGCTCAAGAGCCTCCCTCGAAGAGAATGTGTCCCTATCTTCGATTTCTGTGAAAGAGATTTCATCTCCTCTAGAGACTCCTTCGAACATTGCGGCGATGAAAGATACGTGATCCATTTCCATTTCCGCCAGTTCAGCGAACAATTCCCTAACTTCCGGAACGTGAATTTCCCTGGCTCTTTCTCTATAGAACTTTGCACCCTCTCTCTCTCGGGCCAAAGCATACTTCAAAATAGCCAACTCTTCATTTCCCATATTGCGCCTCCTTAAGTTCTATTAAGACATTCACAAGTATTATCTCATTACTTTTCACTTCAACCAAGAGATGCTTGATGTTCAGAAAGTCACTCTTATAGTGATCAAACGTGGTATATTTTCTACAAAAGACTCAGAGAAGAGGTGCCACATGGAGATTATTCGCCTCAAGTATGGGGAAAATACTTTTGCAATAACCGAGACATTGCCGTTTTCAATTGCTATTCTTGATCAAATATACGACGGAGACATTTATCTTGCAATTGATGATTTGAAGGGTAGCAAGATAGAAGGAGATCTCATTTGCATAAAGAATCTAGCCAACTTGTTCGATGATATAATCGCACCTGAGAATTACGCGCCAATCGAGTTTGAGGAGTTCAAGGAATACCTCAGGGAGACCGACCTGACAATAAAATCATTTCCCAGGGGTACATTCTCTGGTTTTCAGGACAAGGTGCTAGCAATTGCAGATAGAGGCGATTACGAAAGCGCTCAGCAGTTTCTAGATATGCTTTTGGAAGCAAGTGTGGACAAAGCAACCGTTTGCGAGCTCAAAGGAACGATCTTTCTTGAATCTGGAAACGAAGATGAAGGCATCAACTGGCTGCAGCGAGCCTTGAAGATTGACCCCTCATTAGTTACAGCGTACTCTTTTCTAGGTCAAACCTTTTATAACAGAGGGGAGTTCAATGAGGCTGCGGCGTACTGGGAGAAGGAAATCGCTTCGTCGCCAGATCACCTCGTCACATATTTCATGCTCACCGATGCTTACATAAATGCGGGTCGCATGGAGGAAGCCTTGAACGTTCTCAAGAGCCTTTCTGAAAGAGATCCTGACAGCATTCTTACAAAAGTAGAAATGGCAGAGCTTTACGGTAAAATGGGCAATAGCGAAATGAGGAAGAAGATGGAAGAAGAAGTACTTAGCGCAAGACCAGTCTACATAAATGATATGGAGCCTTGGGCAAAGGTACAGTTCAAACACTCGAATTTCGACATAGTCGAAGAATCTGCGAAGAAGTTTCTGAATGATGACCCCGACAGGCCGGAACTTAAGATGCTTCTTGTGGTTACTTTCATGAAGAAAGGGAAGTGTTCTGAAGCAAAGCGCCTTCTTGAGGGCTTTGAAAGTGAACAGGTATGGTATTACTACGGAAAGAAGGAGCTTTTTGACGAATATCTTACTGAGGAAGAGAGAAGACGGTGTGGAATAATCTAGTTCTGAGAGTTCCTGCATTTTTCGTGTTTGGGCTCATATTTGGGAGCTTCTCCAATGCTCTGATATTCAGGATTCCTTCCAAAGAATACTCTATAGTAAGACCAAGAAGAAGTATCTGCCCTGGCTGCAAACATGAGCTCTCATGGAAAGACAATATTCCTTTGATCAGCTATATTCTATTGGGGGGAAGATGTAGGTACTGCGGTAAACCTATTTCTATAAGATACCCCATTGTTGAGCTTCTTACAGCATCCCTCTATGCGATAAATGCTTTGGTTTTCTCTCTTACGATGGCAACGGCCTTGTCTGTTTTGACCACGGGGCTGATTGTCTCTTCTTTCATTGATCTAGATCATTATATGATTCCTGATTTGGGAGTAATCATGGTAGGAATCGGTGCCTTCGCTTGGTCAACAATAGAAGGAAGGTTCCCTGAGAACATATTGCACGCTCTTCTTGTCACAGGTGCAATGGTTGCATTCTTTCTTATTGCAAATCACGTCAGGAAGGACAGTTTTGGCTTCGGAGATGTTGAGTTACTTGCTGCACTTTCGTTGGGAACGGGTATAATTGGATCTCTCTACACGATTATGATAGCTTCTTTCTCTGCTCTCATAGTCTATGCAGTTACAGCTGCAGCAAAAGGAAGGCGCTTTGATAGAAAGGCTCAACTTCCGTTTGGCCCATTTATTGCAATCGGAGGCTACTCTACGCTACTCTTTCTGGATTTTATCGAGGCGCTGTACAGAGTATGAGAATTGGGAAGTGGACTGCCAATTTGAAAGTTGCTGCTTCTGGATTTGCAGAGTTTCTGAAGAATGAGGGACTGAACTATTCCACGGGTACTCTTGGAGAGTACTTTGTGGAATTGAAGAATGGCAAGGGTTTCAAGCTTTACACTAACCGGTCAGGTAACATCCGTCTGATTATGCCCTCAAGTTTTCCGGAAGAACTAGCGGAGCGACTGCTGTTTCTTTGGGAAGAATACAATGGCAGAGTCTATGAAGGAACTCATGTCTTTGTTGACGGGAGCTTCAAGGATAACATTGCGGGATACGGAGTGGTAGTAGTTACTGAAGGTCGAATTGAAAAGAAGATGAAGGGGTGTGCCAAGAAGAACCCGGAAATGAGGAATGTAGTGGGAGAGATCGAAGCAGTAATAGAAGGATTGTCCTACTGCCTGAAAAGGAGCTACAAGAAGGCGACTATTCATTACGATTATGAAGGATTGAGAAGCTGGCTAACAGGAGAATGGGAAGCGAAAAACGATCTTACGAGAAGGTATTCAGAACTTGCCCGCGATATGTCGAATAGAATACTAATCGAATGGGAGAAGGTAAAGGCGCATACCGGAAACACATTCAACGAGATTGCGGATAAGCTTGCCAAGGAAGCAGTTGATGAGTGTGAATATGATCATCTCACTCGAAGGAAGTGAGTGGCATCTGCAAAGCTATTGAAAACTTCGTTCCAGAGAAGGTTTTTTCGATCTGCTAATACGAGTAGACCTTGAAGACTTGTATGACCTCTCTAGGAATGCGATGATTAGGTGAGCGTTTTTTCACTTGCGCTGATACCGATGACTGCGAATCGGGCTCGGTTATTCATATTTTTGTTGCTTTAAGTCTCCTCTCAACCCGTTGAGGCAAATGCAGACTCTTACTTTTGTTTCTATATGGAAGAGCAAAGAAACTATGAGAGGTCTGCGTTATGAAGAGCGCTTTTGATAACATTGAAGGTCAACTGAAGAGAATATTATACAAGTCAATCGAGGAGGAACGACTGTGAAAGTGTACATAAGTGCCGATATTGAAGGAACAGCTGGAATTGTTGACTGGGATGAAGCAAAAAAGGGTCACAAAGACTACGAATACTTCAGCAAGCAGATGACTGCTGAAGTGAGGGCGGCGGTACAAGGGGCGTTGAAGGCAGGAGCTTCGGAAATTGTTGTGAGAGATGCCCACGGAAGTGCGAGAAACATCGATCCTTCTGCTCTGCCTTCAGAGGTTCGGATTATTAGAGGATGGGCGAGAGATCCTTTGATGATGATGCAGGGCATAAACGAGGGTTTTGGAGCTGCTGTGTTTACTGGATATCATTCGCCTTCCGGGAGGGGTATGAACCCTCTTTCTCATACCATGTCTGGAGAAATATACTATCTGAAGATCAACGGTGAGTTGATGAGTGAATTCTTGATTAACGCAATGTCGGCTTCCTACTATGAAGTACCTGTAGTCTTCGTAAGTGGCGACGAAGGAGTCTCAAAGATTGCTGAAGAATCAGTGAAGGGTATAATTACGGTCCCGACAAACAGAGGAAGCGGTTCTTCGGTCGACTCCATTCATCCAGAAAAGGCACTAAAGCTGATTGAGGAAGGTGTATACAATGCAGTTAGGAAACAAGAAGCCGTTCCTCTGGAATTGCCGGCAGAATTTAACGTGGAGATAGCTTATATTGACCATAGAGTGGCTCACAAACTCTCTTTCTTCCCTGGGGTCAGCAAAAGAGATGACAGAACTCTAGCCTTCGAAGAAAAGAACTATTATGAGGTGCTTAGAAAGTTGCTGTTTTTACTGTAAGTGTTCTCTCTAGTACTACACAGGTTATGACGCGCTAGATTAGCGAATCGATAGACTAGGTCTTTTAAGCCGAACACTGTTCTCTAGTGGATAATCAGGAGGCAATTCGGTTTCCGGCCTGAAACCACATTTAGCGTATATAGACAATGCCTTTCTGTTTCTTCGAGACACATCAAGGACAACCTCAAACCCTGTTTTGTCAAGAGAATCAAGAATCACACGCCCATAACCCATACTTCGGAATTCTCTTTTGACGGAGATCATACCCAGATATTTCTGACAAGCACGAATGCTCATGCTCATAGCTTTCTGTAAGACTCGATACTCTTTGAATAGTCTTAATCCGAAAGGACCAAAAGGAAAATTCCTAAGCTCAGGTTTTTCAGAAACCAATTCATTCATTGTTTCTGGAGAGTAAAGAGCAAATATTGCAACTGGTTCCTCATTAATTGCACAAAGTGTTATGTGGCTGTGGTTTATCGGGCTATTCATTGAAGCAAGACACACAATCCCATCTATAGCTCTTTTCCCAAAAGCCTTTTCGAAGTGAGAGGGATCTGTGTCGTAAATGAGCGGAGCAATGAAATCCGCATCGCTCAGTTCACCCAATCTGAAATGCATCATCGTCTTCATAAGTGAATTCTATACTTCTAAAAGAAGTTCTTCAACTGTATGCTGGCATGGGATTGCATCCGATAAAATTGGTTTGAGCTGGGCGCTTAAGGAGGCTTATGAATAATAAAGAGAGGAAAGCAGATGAGAGTTTGATGATCGCAGAACGTCTGCTTGGCGGAGTCCCTGAACCTTCGGCAATTCTTTCCATCAAGGGTAAGATTGTCGTTAAAAACACAAGGTGGGAAGGGCTAGTTGCCGCTTACTACTGTGAAATGAGTTTCATAAGAAATGATGAATTCGATTTTCAAAGCTTTCTTTCTCTGCTGGATGGCCCGGCAACCAGCAGATTCAGAGCAGTTATGGACGGTCATGAAGCCTATGAGTACTTCTCGCTAGAAGATAAAGGCCATCGTGGAGGTTTTTCATTGACAATTAGCATCTCTTCTTTGGGTATATCGGAAGAGCTGTCTTACTTGATTTCCATTAGGGATGACAACGAATCCAGTTGTCTTATGAATGCGCTGAAAGATATGGCCTTTTCCGATCCACTCTCGGGATTTGGAAACGAGAGCTCCATGCATTCCTTCCTGACCGAAAGGATTTTTCTTTCGAAACAAGAAGGCTTCTCATTCCATGTGATCTGTATCTTCCTCTCTGGGATAAAAGAAATCACTGCGATGTTTGGAAAGAAGACGTCGGATGGGTTTTTGCACAGATTCAGCCGGAGGCTCGCCAAAGAATCATCTGAAGAAAGGCTCTTCAGAATTATGGAGGATGTTTTCATAATCGCAATGGATTCCAGTGAAAGGTACACTGTTTCTTCGATGGTGTCTTCACTTGTTTCAAGTCTTGAGAGACCTGTTTTCATAGGCGATACAGAGATATTGCCCTCGGTGTTGATAGGAGTCTGTCAGTTCCCAGCAGATGGAGAAAGCTCGGATTCCCTCTTGAGCAATTGCTTTTCAGCCGCGTTTATCGCAAAGAGGAAAAATCTGAAGTGGAGCTTCTATTGTTGATCAGTGGAGATAGAAAACAACCGCATCAAACTCTCCTTTATTGGAACCCACATCGCCATCATTGGAAGCCGAATAACCCGCTACAGCGAATCCATCGCCGCAACTCGCGATCGAAAGACCCACATCTTCCATGTCTCCGCCCAGGAAGCTTTGCCAAAGCAGTCTTCCATTGTTATCAAGCTGCAGAATCCAGAAATCGCTGTGGGTTAACCCGGTCTTTCTCAACGATGAACTCTCATGACTATTCGAACTGACATTCGACTCAGAGAAACCCACCGCCTGAACTCCTCCGGAAGGTGTCAAATAGAAATCCCTTATTACATCGTTGCCGTCACCACCGAATGTTTTTGCCCACAGGACTTCTCCTTCGGTTGAGAGCCTAACAACATAACCATCATAATCTGGACTCTGCCTGTGAGAGAAGGTCCCATTAGTGGAGTTAGTAGAGCCACTGATAAAGATGTCGCCAGAAAGGTCTACCTTCACAGAAGAAGGAGAAACCTCGGTTTCTTCTGCCAGCACGCGTGACCAAATCAGGTTTCCTTCTCTTGAAACCTTCAGGACAAGAGTTGATGAGAATTCTATAGTGATTCCATTAACTGTCAGTTTACTCCCTGAATTTCCCTCTGCGTCTCCGTCATCTGATGTGGTCTCTGCAACAATAACAATGTCACCGTTAGGATCAAGATCAAAAGCTACTGCCCTATCGAAAGAGCTGCCACCAAACGATTTCCGCCAAACCTCTTTTCCAAAGTTATCTAGCTTCAAGAGCACCACATCGCTTTTGATACCATCAAGTGAAGACTTAGTTCCCAAAAGAAAGTATCCATCTTCAGACTCTATCACCGAAGCAGCTTCACATAATGGTCCGTGGATCTGGAACCTCCAACTCTCATTGGCAAATCTGTCAAGTTTGATCGCAATTAGAGTAGATGATTCTCCGATTTTCATTCCCGATGATCCATGCACTCTACCTGAAACAAGAAACCCGCCGTCAGAAGTAGCGATTACATCACTGAACTCAGTCCAACCCAGATCGAATCTCTTCTGCCAGGCAAGGTACCCATTTCCATCTAGTCGCACAATCCACCCATCTCTTGAAGGGCTGCCGGGTGTTGCATTAGCTAGTGTGAAACTTTCCGATGATCCTGCTAGAATCAAACTTCCATCGGATAATGACCTCACCCTTGTGAAGATATCCCTTGATTCGCTACCCATAATCCTTTTCCACAATAAGCCTGGTATTGTCTTTGTTGAGAATGACCAGATAGGACTCTTTACTGAACCGCCCTTACCGTCATCTGCGATAACCTGCCAGAAATACCTCACCCCGTCTTCAAGAGGGGGTAGCGAATAGTGGTTCTCCGTTACGTTCTCGACCAGTTTTTCCAGCTCCGCACTCCCAAAAAACAGATCGTACGACAGAGGGTCGCCGTCCGGGTCAGCACATTTCCACGAAAGAACGAGATCACTGAAAAAGTCTTCGATTCCATCTTCAGGAAAAGGAGAAAAAGGCTCTAGAGGCCATTGATTTTTGTCCAAAATGATTATGCTGAAGGTTTCACAGTGCCACTGTTTCAACTCATCTATCGCTTTAATGGTTACTCTATGCGCTGAAGGGGCTTCGGTAAATGTAGCAGTGAAACTGTATTTGTAATCCTTTATGAAACCTACTCCACTCACCAACTCGTATTTCACATTGCCGGACTCTGAAATAGTGACCTCTCTCAAGTCGATTTCGAGGGTTTCGCCTTCAAGAAGCTTCTTGTTATCTATTCTTAGTAATGGTGGTTGAAGCGAGTTCTCTATTAAGACTTCAATCGGAATGACTGCCGTTAAGGTATCCGATTGAACAACGATTTCAACATTATCTTTGGGGAGGTTGAGTTGCCTTGAATCAATCAAAAGCAAATCGTCAACAATTTTACCGTTTCCGCCAACCACCGAAAAAGAGAGGCTTTTTCCGTTACTTTTCACGAGATCTGTAAGTGAAAGCGAAAGCTGTTCTCCGAACTTGATCCTGATTGCTTCAGTCTGAAGCAACTCGAAATCTTGTGTCTGTCGTCTCAGCAGCCCGAGACCAAGAACGGCTGCCAGGGCAGCAGAGCTTACCAAAATTATGAAAAGCATCCTTTTCATGTCAAAGTCTTACCTTACGTCTCTTCTTCTTTGAGGAGTGTGTAATCTTGAGAAGGAAACCCATGGTTATTGCCAAAATTGGGATTAACCAAGCCCAGGATGTAATCGAAGCTTTCTTATCCTTAGGAGGAGCCATAAGCGTGAAAATCTCTTGAGTAGAGTTCCCTTCAACGTCATTAACAGTAACAATGTATTCTCCGTATCCATTTACAATAATATGCATTTCCCTTTCTCTTTCGTTTACCGGGTAAGCCTTTCCAGAAACGACAACCTCTTTCACATTTACGTCATCTCTGACCGTGAAAGTCAGTATTCTTTCATTGTCGGAAGCGGCAAACTGGACTGGATCGCCGTAAATATCAGGATACCCTGTTGAAACTGGATTCACAGAGAGGTACATCTTCTCTAGCCATCCGAAACCTGTAACAAAGTAGCAACTCTCGCCTTCTTCAGTTGCCTGCACCTCTTGGCCCTGTCTGAGGCTCTCATGATCCTCGGAAACCCAGAATCTTCTCGCTTCTGCTTCAATAGCAAAGATTGCGGCACTCTTGTTCCCTTCACAGTCAAAAGCATAAACAGTATAAACACCCGTTCCTTGAACTTCAGTCTTTATTTCTTCTGAAGCAGAATTGACTTCGAGTGTTGAGACTGTGAGATCTGGTGAGACGATTTCGACGGTAGTTACGGTAGCGTTATCCGAAACGGAAAACTCAAGATACTTGGTTTCCCCTAGCGAGACTCTCTGCACTCCTTCACCTTCTATTAGGGGAGGTTCAACGTCCGGAGCAGATCTGGAGAATGAGTCCTTGTCTAGCCACTCGCCGTTCACTAGGAAGGCTGTCTCTCTTGAATCATCTATGATAACCCTGTCACCCCTTTGATAAACTCCGATATCTTTGACAACGTACATTACTACCTCTTCAAAGCGCACCGTAAGAGTTCTTTCGTCATAGAGCCCCGAACTATCGTATGCTCTTATAATATAGTCACCGGCGCCATCTGGCTCAAAGACAACTTCCCTGTCCGCTCCAATTACGACTTGCTCTCCATTTACTGTCACTTGCGTCACGGATTGAGAGACAGAAAAACCGACAAAGGCTTCCTCTATGGTGATGTTCTGAATCGAAGGGCCGTAAATCTTTGGCAATTTGTCAAGTTGGAGAAGAAGCGAGTTGATCTCCTTTGCTACTTCCGATGGTTTTGCTCCTTCATTTGTGCTTACTCGATCAAGTGCCTTTGAAGAAGAAACCCAATTTCCAAGAGCATTGTAAGAGAAATACTCTCCGTCTCCAAAGCCTATAAGAGTCCCTATTGCTGAGCCTTTTTCGACATCCCATATCTTAATAGTCCCGTCTGTGGAAGAAGAATATAGGGCATATCCATCACTCGACAGAACAATCTCCGTTACGTCCCAGTTATGACCCGTAATCATATTTACCAGGCTGAGTGACGGAAGAGAAAGAAGTTTTATCGTTCTGTCACAAGAAGCCGTGTAGACCACAGCATCTTCGACTAGTATCTTGGTAACTCGCGCGTTGTGGGCTCTTGAAGTCTTAAGTGGAGACCACGTTTTTACATCGTAGGATTTCAAGTGACCGGCTTCGGAGCCCAGAATTAGAATCGTCCTCTCCCGATCCATGGAGACAGCAGTGAGAGATCCAACCTCGGCTCTGATAACCTTTACTTGTTGACCTGTTGAAGTATCCCAGATTCTTAGGGTCCCATCCTCTGAAGCGGAGTAAAGACGATTCTGTTCGGGCCAATCGACTATCGAGTGCACCGGTCCAGAGTGGCCCCTTAGAGTCCTTATGAAAGAGAGAGAAGAAAGCGACCAAACTTTCACCGTTGCATCAGAACTGCATGAATATAGTGTTTTACTATCATCTGTTACTATCAAGTCATTCACAGCACTTGTATGACTGCTAAGGACTTTGATCTTATTCCCAGTCTTGAGATCCCATACGATGATCATCCCATCATCATAACCGGAAATTCCCATCTTTCCGTCAGGTGAAACGGCTACTGAAGTAACCCAAGCGCTGTTCAGTAAGAGGTTGTTTAAGAGCCTTCCATCTAGAAGACTCCAAACTTTGACAGTATTATCGATATAACCCGAAACCAACTTCTCTCCGTCGGAACTGACAGCAACTGAAGTAACGCTGAATGCCTTGCCATCAGGCAAGTACTCTATACCAATCGAAATGAGAGAACAAAGCAAAATAACAAAGAGTGTAACTTTTCTCAAATCTATCACCCTGTCTGGAGTTCTCAAACAATTCTACCATTCATGACCGATAAGAAACAGCTTGGACTATTCTTCAAGAAATCTCTGAATCTCTAATCGATGGCCGTCCGGATCGCTTGTGAAGAAGTGATAGATATTGAACTTCTCATTAACTATCGGGTCGGTGCAAACTACTCCAGAACTGATCAGTTTTTTGTGAAATTCATCAACATTGTCGGTCAATAACGTTATTATCGGATCGTCTTCTCTGGAACGATCATGAAGATGATTGCAGAACCCGAGCATGCCGCCTCCCGGGGTCGAAAAGATCAAGCATTTCCCCTGATCTTTAAACAAGTCCAGACCGATTAGGTCTTTATAGAATGTTCTCGCTGAGCCGAGATTACTTGTTCCAAAGAAGACTATGGAGTTTATCACCTTCAAGAGCTATCCCTCCCTTTTAAAGTAAAGGCCCGATCTTTGATCGGACCCTTCCGGTTGATCTTACATACATTATCGGGTGCTATGAGGAGAAGTCGCACTTAAAAGGGTGTTGGTGTGCTTTGCTCTGGCGTTGCCGTCTTTCACGTAACAGAACAATCTTTCATCTCGGCTTTTCAACTTTGAGACCTTTCGATGAGACAAGTAGTTCAGGAAATATGTATATTTTCAGTTGCGGAATAGTTGCAAATGCTTTACCGGCATCGATTTCTCAGTCAAGCGGTTAGCCTTTCAAGAGTCGCAATCACTTTCAAAAAGCAAATAAAAATAGAGAAAGAAGCGATCTTTGGTACAACGAAAGAAGGCTCATTCTTTGCTTCTGACTCAACTACACTAAATTTGGTGCTGAAACAAATCGCAAGCACAGTCGAGTTGATCGTCTTCGGAAGTAACTTACTGTGGTGGAAGCAAACCGCGCCTCAAAACCTCCTTATTTGAGGGAAGAACCCAGTAGTCTCCCGTGGCCTGTGGCATAGGTTATCGATCTAGTGTGTCCGCTGCAGTCACCGATGAACTTCAAATTGCTGTATCTGCCGTTGTCAATCTTATTTGAGTAGAACTTGACCTCAACAGCATACATTAGATTGTCAGGATAAGAGATACCGGGAATAACCTCGCTCAGTTTCTCAATAAACTCAGTGATGGAAACGGAAATTCTCCTTGGCAAGACTAGGTTGATGTCGCCAAGAATGAAATCTCTTTCGGGCAATGTAGGCTTGACTCTTCCCAGCCTCTTGGTTCTCTTGCTTTGGATGAAGTCTTCATAAGTCTGCGAAATGACTTTCCTACCTCCGGCAAGAATGTTGCTTAGCCTACTTATATATGAGCCATAACCAATCGGATCGTGAAAAGGTTCCGTGAACCGTGTTGTACATAGAATGGCGAAGTTCGTGTTTTCGGAGCTTCCATCAGAATTTGAATGACCGTTAACCGTTACGAAGTCCTCGTAATTCTCTAGCACAACCTTTCCCGAGGGGTTGTTACAGAAGGTTCTTACAGTGTAGCCTGTTTTGGTCTTCAATCTGACTTTGAACTCGTACATTTCGTTGTTGATCTCTTCCACTACATGATCAGGCAGCTCGAATCTCACTCCAATATCCACAGTATTACTGGACGCAACGATCTCAGGATATCGAGCGGTAACTTTTTTTATCAGAGCATGACCACTCCTTCCTACTGCAATAACCACGTAATCAAACTCGGCCTCAAATCTCTCTCCTTGAAGAATTATCTTGGAGTCTTCGATATTTATTTCGTCGACTCTGGAGTCAAAATGGAAGTGAATGTTCTTTCTATTCGAAAACTCATCGAAGATCCTTGTCAATACTGAACCGAGTTTATCCGTACCTATGTGCCAGAATTTCGAGTTAACGGGCTCAAAGCCTTTCTCATAGAAGAGATTAAAGAAACGCGACTTTCTATCAAAAGAGATACCGGTCTTGACTTGGAGGCTGTCGTCTGAGTCCAATTTCCCCAAATAGTAATCAACTACTTCTTTTTGAACAGAAACAGGTATTTCCATGTCGCCGCCCATGGTATCGGAAACGAAAATCTTACCGTCGGACCTGATACCGCTTATGCTTGAACCGAAAATGTCTTTGGAACGTTCCAGGATATGAATCTCATGGTTTTCACCCAATATCTCGCTTATGAACCCTATTGATGCCGCACCAAATCCAACTACTCCGATTTTCATGAAATGAGTCCCTGAAAGGACATTTCACCTCCCGGTAATTGTATTATTCCCAGCTAAACTTATACTCATATAGCCCCAATTCATCACGAAGCTGTACTAGCTGCTTTCTTAGAACCGCATTCAAAGGGGCCCCTTTATCTTTTCTCGATTGCCATGCAATGTATTCCTTTTCTCCGGCAGTATAGATTCGTTCTTGATTGGGAGCCTTCCTTGATGCCCTTAGCTCTCTAAGAATATCGCCTGCCGTCTTCTTGAACTCTGCTATTGGACTGAATGGTTCGATGTTGATCGCAATGAAGAAGTGACCGATTGGGATGGGTTGCTTTTCCTGAGCTGGTCCAAATCCTGATAACATCTTCAAGAAACTGCCCGCTTGCAGTGCCGCAGATAAAATCTCAACGACAGTTGCGTAGCCATATCCCTTGTATCCTCCTGTCTCCTCACCTATTCCTCCTAGAGGGGTTAAGGCTGCCTTTCCCTTTGTCAGGTCAATAAGGATTTCCTGAGTGTCCGTCCTCGGTTTGCCGTCGAAACCAATAACCCACCCTTCAGGAATCTCCTTTCCTGCACGCGCATAGACCTCTATCTTTCCCCTTTGAGCCACAGACGTTGCACAATCAAGGACGAAAGGAAACTCTTCGTCTGTGGGTATTCCGAAGGTCAGCGGATTGGTTCCCAGCATGTTTTCTACCCCGAAGGTTGGAGCAATTGACGGACGAGCATTTGTGCCGGTTATTCCAATCATGCCCTCACTGATTGCCATCATTGGATAATAGCCGGCTATCCCGTAGTGCGTTGAATTACGCGCTGCAACCATGCCCATTCCATAAGCTTTTGCCTTTTCGATAGCAAGCTTCATGGATCGATAAGCAACCACATGCCCCATTCCATTGTGTCCATCTACTACAGCCGTAGTGGGACTTTCTCTAACGATCTCGAAGTCTGTTACTGGATTCTGAACTCCATCCCTGATTCGATCGACATATATAGGCTTCAATCTACCTACGCCGTGTGAATCGATACCTCTCTTGTCCGATGCAATAAGAACATTAGCACAGATTCCGGCATCTTCATCCGGAACTCCAACGCCAACAAAGACATCTTTCATAAAGGTTTCAAGAGTATCAAAGTCGACCCAGATAACATCATCATATATGTTTCCCACAAAATCGCCTCCTTGTCTTTCTTCTCAGTTAATTATACATTCTGGCAAAACTATGTACAGTTTCGGTCATTAAGAGATTTCTCACATCATCTGAAGGTCTTGTTCTATTTCGATTTTCTTCTCATGCAAAGCCGGCTTTTGATACATATCGAGTGATGCATAGCTCCGGTTGT
>NZ_DJGL01000071.1:0-21529 GCF_002432735.1 Mesotoga sp. UBA5847
CTTATCAAAGCAAACTAGATGTAGAAAACGGAGTCCCTAAAGAGCGTGTAAGAGGAGCGAAGATGCAGTGGTTAGGCGAATATCTGCACTATCACAGTCCGTATGCAAGTGGACTAACTTTCGGCTTCTAGTAATACCTTCTGAGAGTACGGCTGAGGGAGGAGAGGGTAGAGCCGTCAGTCTTTTGAGTGCCATAGCCGAGTATGCAGATGGATCCAGAGGACTCCTGTCATCTCATGATGACAAGCTGGAGAAGGAAAAAGCTTTGATGAACTTCCACTACGATGTACAGTCGCTTCCTCCGAAAGACATTTACGATGGCGTGATGGTAGTGCCGAAAGCGACCTATATCAATCCCTTCCCCAGCGATTAGAAGTTGCCGTTCCTTCTCAGGAGATAGAATCAAGTACGGTAACTTCATCTCTCCAAGTGGGGGCCATTGAGAGTGCAGAAGTTTTGGGGATGCCAAGGAGCGTACGAATGTGCGATAATTCTACGGCGTGGGCTTCTGCAATAATCTCCACCCGGTTATCATTCGCTGCTGGATCACTATTGTGATTGAAGTGTTGAGGAGTGTAATATGAAGGTAGAATTCTATGAAAGATGCCAGATAGAAGACAAGAAGCTAATGTACGCTGTAGTTGTCTCGAATTACAGGGGCAGCTGGCTGTTTGTACGGCATAAGGCAAGAACAACTTGGGAGATCCCTGGTGGAAGAAGGGAATATGACGAACCAATAATCGAGACTGCCCACAGGGAGCTGTTTGAAGAAACCGGAGCACTAAAGTATGTCCTAACTGAAGTATGCGACTATTCCGTCAACGGAGACAGTCCAGATTATGGACGTGTGTACTTTGCAGAGATCGCTGAACTAGGCCAGTTGCCTTCCTTTGAAATAGCAGCAAGGACGCTGTCGACTAATCTACCTGACCAAATGACGTATCCGGATATCCAATCTCAGATTTTCGAGAAGGTATTGGCTATTCGAGAACGCGGACACCTTTTTTAGGAGGTTGCAGAAGGAATATCGAGATTAAGAAATTGACATCGGACTTGTTGGAAGACTACCTGAGCTTTTTCGAAACTGAAGCTCATGCTGACAACGAAGAGGAGGACAGGTGCTATTGTGTGTGTTGGTGTACCGCTGATCACCGTGTTGAAACAGATTTTTCATCTCCAGAGAAGAGGCGGGATCTAGCAGTGCAATATATCACGGCGGGAATAATCCAGGGATATCTGGCATATTACGATGATCATGTCGTTGGCTGGTGCAATGCCAACACTAAATCAGACTGCATACACTGTACGAGCTGGCTGCGGTTTATGAGCGAAGTAAATACAATAGAGCCTGATCCAAATAGTAGAGCGAAATCCATATTCTGTTTTCAATCGCTCCGACCATGAAGAGAAAAGGAATCGCCATCCAATTGCTGGAATATGTTTGCAAAGACTCGGCGGATGAGGTTTTGATTACATTGAGGCTTACCCCAACAAAGAGTTTGTGAATTCGTTATCTGATTTCATGGGACCGGTTGACATGTTTAAGAGGCACAGTTTTATCTCTTATGGAGAAACTGAACATAAGCTGGTAATGAGAAAACACTTGAAGTAACCAAACAAGCTAACCAGCCATTGGAGAACCGATTTCTTTGCTCTTGGCTAACTACCTACCACGAACAATGGCTCCGAAAAAGCAAGTCCCTGCTTTCGGGGTCTAATAAATGTGGGCAGAATGTCAAAAACGGAGTCTGCCCCGAAAGACGAAAGAAAAGAGCTACTTCACGTGCGTATCGAACACGTCGTTTCCAAGTGAATCGATGGCAACGTATAGCGGGAAATTCTTGACCTGAGTACTGAAGATAGCTTCTGTGCCAAGGTCTTCGAATGCCAAGACTTTCATGCTCAAGATTGTCCCTGCCAGAGCAGCGGCAGCCCCGCTGGGAGCCAAGAAGTAAACCCTTCCGTAATTCTTGCAGATAGATGCGGCTATCCGACTTCTCTTCCCCTTACCCACAGTTGCCAGAACGCCCTTCAAATAGAGCATCTCCAGAAATGAATCCATTCTACTCGAAGTTGTAGGACCTATGGCCCCGAACAAACCGTTAACTGACTTGGCAGGTCCCGCGTAGAAGACAATTCGTTTGTCCAGATTAACCGGAAGTTCTTCATTTTTCTCGATCATCATGCTCAGCCTTTTCTGCGCAGCATCTCTCATAACAAGAAACTCACCTGAATAATCTAGCTCGTCACCCACACGCAATTCTTCAATCCTCAAGAACAACTCTCCCCTTTCTGGCGATATAGCAGTCCACCGCAAGTCCTACTGGCATTATTGCTATGTGTGAGGGATAGGTCTCAATGTGCACAGAATAGGCGGTTATCCCTTTCCCCAGACCCTGATAGCCTATCTTAAGATCGTTTATTTCTGCAAGTATTCTATCTTCAAGTGCAGCGTATTCGCTGTCGGGATGTTTCTCATTGAAGGATCTTGTGAGGGCGAGTTTGGCAAGAACCATTACCTTGTCAGAACTTCCACCGATTCCGATTCCAACTTTCAAAGGAGGACACCCTCTCGCAGCGCTTTCTTTGAGAGAGTCGACTATGATCTGAACCACATCATCTACGCCAGAAGAAGGATTCATCATGAAAAGTCGAGAAAGATTCTCGCTACCTCCCCCTTTCACGAGAAATCGGATTTCAAGCTTGGCTCCCTTCACCGGGAAGATATGGCATACTACCGGCGTGTTATCATAGGTATTCTCTCTACGAAGCAACGGATCAGAGACTATGGAGTACCTGAAAGGCCTTGCTTTGTATATTTCTCTGATTGTGGAATTAAGTGTTTCTATTATTGGTTCTTCTAGAGTTACTTCGTTGCCCTGAAAGACGAAGAATTCTAGAAAACCTGTATCCTGACAAATGGGGAGTCCTGTTCTCCTAGAAATGGTGACGTTTTCCTTCAAGACTTCCGAGAACGGCCCTTGATAGAGATCGAGCTGCTCGACAATGTAAGGATCCATTTCAGTGTTTGCCGTTGAAACCTCTTCTCCGAGTCTGATAATTATTTCCTTAGCCGCTATCACAATTGCACCGCATCAACCGAGACAATTGAACTCTGTCGTTAGGCGTTTCTCGCTCTTGGCAATGACCTTGACCAGCTCGTCCAGCGATTTGGAAATCCCTCTCACTTTCGCTTCAATAGAATTCAGAACGCTTTCCATAGCCAGAGTAGAGGGACCTCCTGGAATAGTGCGCATCTCTACAAAGTGTCTGGGAGAAAGAGTAGTCTTGAGCTCAGAGTCTCTCATGCCTATGGGTCTTCCGACTAGACTTTGGAATTCTTTGCGGAGAGCTTCAAGAGAGTATCCCGATTTGACGTAGGCGCTCGTAACTCTATGAGCTGTTCTGAATGAGATTGATTCTCTCCTTACAAGTTCGTCAGCAAGTTCTGTTGTTGTCGTTCCGGCAGATATTGCTATATCGTCCACTTTCTTCTCGTCCACGGACACTTTTAGAAGCGTCTCTTCCAGCAATTCCAGCAGCCCCGAAAACGTTTCACACCCTCTGGTAAAGTTTGTGAGAGGAGCGTCTGCGACTTCGTTCACATCCTGGTAAGGTACATTGTGGAAGAGGTCAATAAGGCTCTGAAAGTCTCCAGAGGCCATCCCGGACTGGATTCTTATGTGCTCGATTATCACAGGATTCCTCTTCTGCGGCATTATACTGGAAACCTGCACGAGTTCATCAGGGAAGCTGAGAATCCCGACTTCGCAAGAGGCTTTGTGTCCCATATCGGCCATAAGACGGGTTATGTCGGTCAGTATGCTCTTGAACCACATCGATGGATAAGTGAGCCAATGGGATGTGACGATAGCCTGGTAAGAGTTGGGAACCGGATATTCGAATCCCAGAAGGTCAGAGACCAGTTTCCGATCAATATTGAATCCTGTCGTGGTGATCGCTGCAGCACCCAAAGGGCACTGATTCACGACTCTTAAGGAGGTGTTCAATCCTTCCAGTCCTTCCAGAAATTCTATAAGGAAAGATGCCAGATAGTGAGCTAGCGTGGAGACCTGTGCGGGTTGTCCATGCGTGTATAGAACCAGGAGTTGTTCTCTGGAGTTCTTTATCTTCTCGATCAAACTTCCCGTCATCGCCAGCATTTGCTTCATGAGGGAAATCATCCGCTTTCTCACGTACAATCTGAAGACAGTTGCGTCCATATCATTCCTGCTTCTAGCAGTATGGAGAGAGCCTGCCTTTTCTCCGAGAAGTCCTTCGAGTTGCTTCTCATAGAAGAAGAAAAGATCTTCAACCCCATCGGGGAACTCCCGCGGGATCTTCATAGTCGTGTCTAGTGCTCCAATAGCATTCTTTAGCGCTGATGCTGTTTCGGAGTCGATTATCCCCTGCTTTGTAAGCATAACTAGATGAGCCCTGTTTTGCTGCCCGAATTCACTCAGGAAGGTCTCCGCCCAGTGCCTGTAAGACTTTTCGAGAACGTGCCTAGAATATATTGGAGAAAATCCCATACTACCTCCCATTGAGAAGGTCGTCTATGTTGCCGAAGACGACCCTTTCGATTTCATCGTCGGAATAACCAACGTTAATCATGGCTTTGAACTGCTCATCGAAGTAGGCCTTTGCGTAACCCCTGGGAAAATAACTGGAATCCGTACCAAATACAATTCTACCCGGCCCTATAGTCTCTCTATACTTTCGAAAGAGCATTTCCAGGTTCACATCGTAAGGCATCCATCTCATCCACTGGTTTGATCCGCTTGTGTCAATATATACATTGGGGCAGGCCCAGCAGAGATTCAAGGTTTCAAAGACGTATCCACAACCAAAATGTGGCACGATTATTCTCATATGAGGAAAGGCTTTTGCAACATCGTGAATTACCAGTGGATTGATATTCATATGATTGGCAATCCCCCCAGCAGAGCCCATGATACCAAAATGGATCAGCACAGGGATATTTTCTCCCTGAGCGACTTCCCATACCGGATAAAGATCTTTGCTGTCAAGAGGCTTTCCAACCGTCGGTCCAAGTATCTTATATCCCTTCAGACCCTGCTCCTTAACGGCCTTCTCCAGCAGTCCGGGTGCATCTTCTAGGGAAGGATCGTGATGAGCATAGCCGTGAAACCTGTCGGGATGAGATTTTACTATCTCCGCCATTGCCTCGTTTCCGCCGGAAGTTACGAAAACCACCGAGATATCATGCTTTATCGTCTCTTTGTACCATCTCTCAACCATTTCATCCTGTGAAGCGATGGGTTCGGCCCCATCGAACTGCCATGCCTTTCTCCAGCGCGCCCTCTCACGGGCCAGCAATGGATGGACAGTACCTTTAGCCTTTCCAAAGAGATCAGAAGATGGAAAATGAACATGAGAATCGATTATTCGCATATGTATCACCCCTTTAATCCCGACATGGCGATTCCCTTTACAATCTGCTTCTGGAAGATTATGAAGAAGATTATCAGCGGTATGGTTGAGACGGCGGCGCCTGTCATAATCAACTCCCACCTGGTTAGATTCTCACTTGAGAAGTAAGAGACCCCGACCGGGAGAGTGTACATCTTCGGAGTCTGGGCTACTATGAGAGGCCACAAAAAAGCATTCCAGTTGCCAACGAAATTGAAAATCGCCAGTGTGGCAAGTGCCGGTTTGACGAGAGGTATGACTATTCTGATGAATATTCCAAATTCCGATACCCCGTCGATTCTTGCTGCATCAAGCAGGTCATCCGGTATCGTCGACATGAACTGCTTCATGAGGAAAATGCCGAAAGCGCTGATCATACCGGGAAACATTATGCTCCAGTAGGTCTCCATCCACCCCAATTGCCTTACCATGATATACCATGGAATAACTAGCATCTCGGTCGGAATCATGAGCGTGCTGAGAATGAGAATAAATATGATGTTCTTGCCGGGAAAAGTATATTTGGCAAGCGTGTAGCCTATCAGCGAATCGAAAAAGAGAACGGATATAGTGGTCACAACAGCCACAATCATGCTGTTCAAAAACCACCTAGGAAACATTGAGTAGTTGAAAATGTATACGTAGTTGTCGATCGTTGGTTCATCCGGTATCAATGACATCTCATAGACCTCTTCTGATGACTTGAAAGACGAAGAGAACATCCAGACAAAGGGAAAGACCATCACAATGGCGAAGATCGTTAGAAATATATAGGCAAAGACACTTGTTTTCCTGTCAATTCTATTCATGTATAAACACCCACCAATCAGTATTGGACTCGCTTGTTCAATACCAGCAGTTGTATCAGCGTTATACCCATTATTAGCATGAAAAGTATCACGGATGCGCTAGAAGCGAGACCCATGTCAAAAGATCTGAAGGCCTTTTGATATATATATAGCACCAGGGGTTTGGTCGCATTCAGAGGACCTCCCGACCCCTGATCGGTCATGTTGTAGACCTGCGTGAAAATCCTCAGAAACGTAATGCTCTGTGTAACAACGAGAAACACTGTAATCGGATTAAGGAGCGGCAGAGTTATTTTGAAGAAAGATTGTCTTGACGTTGCCCCATCTATTTTGGCCGCCTCCAGATACTCTTGGGGTATGGTCTGCAGACCGGCAAGATAGATAATAATGCAGTATCCCAGATTTACCCATACCGTAGTCACAACTATGGCCGGTAAAGACTGGTTCATGCTGGTCAGAAAGGGTTGAGCATCGAGACCGAAGGCCATAAGGATATTGTTTAGCACTCCTGCGGGCGGTCGCTGGTAGATCCATCTCCAAACCCAGCTCACTGCTACTAGCGGTGTAATGTAGGGCATAACGTAGAGCAAACGATAAAACCATTGCAGATGTCTAACCTTGTTCAGCGTCGCGGCCAAAAAGAGCGATAGGACTATCACAAGAGGTACCCCATAGACCACGTATTTTATAGTATTCCAGAGAGAAGTCATGAATACCTTGTCTTTGAAAAGCTTGACAAAATTATCGAACCCGACAAAGTCCTTTTTTGGCGAAATCAGCCTCCAGTTAGTGAAACTCAGCCAGAAAGTGTATATCATTGGATAGAAACGGACTACTATATAGAAGGCCAGCGGGATAGCCAGGAAAACATACGCAGTAACAATTCTTTTCTGACTTATTTTCATCTCTTACCCCCAAAGAGAATGGCCGTGGCACTGCCACGGCCAGACACTCTTCAAATTACTCTACTCTTGACCAGAATTCGTCTATTATTGCTTGATCTTCTTCTGCTGCTTCCTTGAAAGCCTTAATAGGATCCATGCCCTGTATCCAGACCTTGTCGACGGCATCCATCAGTACCTGTCGCTGGCCACTCTCGTCAACGAAGAAAGTCGCATGGGCGTACTCCAGACCCTTGAGGAAAGGCCCGAATTCAGGATGATCGTAATAAGCGGCCGCAACGTTCGGGTTGGCTGGAAGTTCGCCCACCTGTTCTAGCCAAAGTGTTTGAGCGTATTCAGAAGTTATGAACTTCAGGAACTTAATAGAAGCTTCCAGTTTTTCACCAGTTGCGTTGGTTGTTATTGCGTGTGCCCAGAAAGACGCAAAGTTTGACTTCACACCGTTCATGGACGGAAGTTCGGTAACTCCCCAGTTGAGGTTGTTAAGAGGTCTGAAAGTTCCAAGCCTAAAAGAACCGTCAATTGTCATGGCGGCCTTGAGAGATCTGAAAGCAGTGACATCGTCGTTCAGGAAGCCGGGGTAGCCAACTTTATCCTTGGTGATAAGGTCGGTATATACCTTCAGAGTCTCCGGCGCAGTCTGGTAGTAAAGAACGGTTCTGTTGTCCGCGCTGTATGGCGTCCCGCCGAGCTGTCTGACAAGAACCTCTCTTATCCACTGGTGCCCCTGGCCAGATGGCTGCATTGTCAGACCTTCCTGAATTATGTTGCCCTTGTCGTCATACTTTGTGAGCTTCTTTGCAAATTCGACCATTTCGGCAAAAGTGGTCGGAGGACTCTCAGGATCGAGACCGGCCTCAGCAAAGAGATCCTTGTTCCAGAACAGTGCGAGGGACCTTACAGCTGTCGGAAGGGCATATGGCACGCCATCGAACTCGATTCCTTTAGAGACGAACGGGAAGAACTCGCTGCTGAGATATTCCGGGGTGAATTCGGCTTCAGGAAGAGGTACAAGGTATCCCGAAGTAACATATAGCGGAATCCATCCATAGAAAAGAGTGAGAACATCCGGTCCGACTCCGGCAGAGACAGATACCGCGACCTTTTCGTTGAAATTCTCGTAGGGGAAAGTAACGTGCTCTACTTCAATTCCCGGATTCTGCCTTTCAAACTCTTCGATGAGCTGATCCACCAGTTTCACTTTAGTTTCATAGTAGTACTGCCAGTAAGTTATTTTTACTGCACCGGCAAAACCAGCAAAGACAACCGAAACAACCAGTAGAAGTAACAATGCTCTTTTCATTTACCCACCTCCAAAATTGTGATGTAGCTCACACTTCCATGAAGACTTTTCTTTGAACGTTGCACACAGCTCCTAGAGAAACGCCTAACTCACCCAGTTCGCCACGCTTGAAAGTAACCCGATTCAGTATTTCGGCGGGGACGGTTCTTCTTAGTACCGGCATTATAAGGCTAAATATCCTATCGTATTGGTTGTAACCTATTCCACCTGTTATAACAACAACGTCCGGATCAAGCAGTGTGATTACATTTGCAATTACCACGCTGAGGTGCTCGCATGCAACCGTTACTATCTCCCTGAATCTCGGATTGCTATCGGAATGATCGAACATCTGCGCAACCGTTGGCTCGTTCTCGAATTCTGAAAGAAGTTTCTCAAACGCGTATCCTGAAAACCAGCTCTCAAGGCTGCCAAAGACAAAGCTCAAGTTCTTCTCTCTGCTCCAGTCAGTTATCATGTATCCTATTTCGCCCGCCATGCCGCTTGTCCCTTCGTAGAGTTCGTTGTTTATTATTAGTCCCGCGCCCGTTCCCGTGCCTAAAGCCGTCAGAAAAACATTCCTGCATCCCCTAGCGGCTCCTGCCCACATCTCTCCAAGTGCGTTCAGAGTAACGTCATTAGACACAAATGTGGGAAGCTTGAATCTTTCCTCCATACAACTCATCAGATTCACTTTTCGAAGACCGAATGCGGGCATATAGAAGATCATTCCGCTCTCGGGATCTACTGTACCTGGAACGCCAATTCCAATACCCATAACTTTTGAGAGCGGAACATTCATTACCTGAGATATCGCCTTCTCAACGGTTTCTAGAAATGTTTCCTCATCTGAAATTGACTTTGTAGAGAACTTCGCTTTTTCAACTATATTTCCATCAAGATCCGCTAGTATAGAGATCAATTTGTTCCCACCAACATCAACACCAACTACATACTTGTAGTTAGGAACAAAAGACAAGAGCATGGGCTTCTTTCCACCCCTATTGGAACTCTCTCCCTCTTTTACTTCGACTATTGAACCCTGAGAGATGAAGTTATTCACGACGACAGATACAATTGGCTTGCTAAGGCCACTCTTCCTGGCTATGTCTGCCCTGGAAATCAGTCCCTCATTCCTCACTATTTGCATTATTTTTTCTTCGGTTTCACGTAAGCATCGACTCACTGGAATCACCTTTGTTTTGTTAAGTAGCTTAACTTACTAACATTATATATTGAATGAGCTCTTATCAAATAACGGAGATACTGGTGAGCTGAGCTGAATAAAGAGTGACAAAGACGAATAAAATCAATTTTCGTTAGTTTTCTCAATTTTTGATACTTTAAAGAACCGGGGACCTTTGAGGTCCCCCGATTCTCTAACTACCTCATTTCACCTTTGGTAAACTCAACATATTCGCGAAGACTCTGTAGCCGCCCGGTACAAGATAATCTAGCTGCCTGTACCATACCAGTGCTGTGTAGATGTATGTTCCTTCTCCGTAGTTCGCAATCAACAGCGAACCTGGCTCGATATCCTCACCTGGGTCGTCGGTATCAATCAAAGGAGTAAACTCAGGTGCCCATTTGTTCGGGAAGTAGAGGCCTCTTTCCTGCTTCCAACCTTCCCAGTCTGAATCACCAATTACGTTTGGCCAGTTGAATATTGGGTGATCAGGAACAAGGATTTTTATTTCTGCTTCCTCGACTGTGACTCTGTTTCTGCTAATGGCGAAATCGAAGGGAGCCCAGCTGCTGTCGTATTCGCCTGTCTTGTGGTACTGAACAAGAAGGTTACCGCCATTGAACACGTATTCGTTAAGCCTCGCCGAATTTGCTCCAATGTCTGGTCTGGTCGTAGCGGCCCTCATGCCAATAACTATGGTGTCGAACTGGCTGAGATCTCCGGCGGCAAGGTCAGCAGGGCTAAGTTCAGTAACATCCACTCCCATCTGTCTTAGGTACACAGTATTGATATCAAGACCGCCATCCACATAACCAACCTTGAGGCCCGGGACGACTTCCACATCAATAACAGCGGCTCTCGCTACAGCCGGTTTGTAGAAGTTCTTCGTTTCAATATGAGGATATGCAATCACCTGGAAGCCTTCGTTGAAGACCTCTCCATCCACTATTGCTTCTGCCACGATTTCTGATTCTCCCAGGGGGGCGTTTGCCGGAATCTCAAATGCGACCTGCATTGACTTGATTTCGCCTTCCCTGCTCAGAGAGAATGATGTGTCTTCGGTCAAAAGTGTCCAACCTCCGGGAAGCTCCAGGTCGACTGTTCCGGAAATAGCTTCCTTGGAGTTGTTCTGAATCTTTACAGTAATCGTTCTCGTCACTGCCGAAGAAGATGCTGGAGCCATTAATCTTTCAGGATCCAGTGAGACAGAGACTTTTGGAACTACCCTTATATCTGCGATTGATTCCGTCCAGACAGATCCACCTAATACTTCCCATACCGCTACTGCGCTAATCGGATTTTCATCAAAAGCATCTGTGTAAGCGGCATCGTCACCGACTGTAACAGTGAACTTTGCCTGTCCGTTGGTATTGAACTTTATAGATTCGAAGGCCGCGCTTTCCACATCAGTTGTCCAGCCTTCGGGAAGTGCCAAGAATATCTCGGCATTGTCAATGATTTCTTTGCCAAGGTTCCAGAACGTTGCCGTGACTTCGAAGCTCTGGCCGGGTATTACTGCAGAGTCGTTGCCAGTGACAATGAGTTTTGTCGAGAAGACTTCACGAGCCGCAGCCAGGAAATCCGCCTCTTTCATGGTTAGTCTTTCAATCAGCAATTCTTTGTTGGAGTCTGAGAGATTCGATCCCTCCGCAAACGCAATCATTTCTCTCACAAGTGACAGTCCTTCGAGAAGCTCATCGCCAATTCCCGTAGGATCCATCGCGTTGAATCCAGCCAGTATAGAGCTCGTGATGCCGTTCAATTTGAGTAGCATTCCATCTATCTTCGTGATTACCGAGAAGTCTCCCACTATACCGTTAGAAATGGCTTTCAAAGAAAAGTCCATGTGATCGAGCATACCAGTTTCTTCCATTCCGAAGACACTGCTCATCAATACATAGCTTGAGTAGGCATCTCCAGGTGTTCCTAGACTTCCGGCCATTCCCTGGCACTGATGGCTGCCACGCGCTATGCGTCCTATCTGGTTATAGGAGTAACCAAGAATATGGCTATACTCGCCGGTGTTGACTCGTATACCGCCGGAACCGGCCTGGTAGAACTTCTTGACCTGCCACACCTGAAGACCTGCTTCAAGCTGTTCCGGGTACATGTTAGGATCTGCGGCTGCCAAAACAGCTTCCGGTACGAGTTCGCCGCAAGCCTGGTGATGACCGTGACCGCCGGTTGGGGCGTGTCTGCCTAGCAGAATATCCGGTTTGTAGATTCTGATCAGTTCAACCAAGTTACCGACTATTGTCTCTCTGTCCCAGTTTGGATCGTTGAAAGTCTCTTCTGCTGTTTTCGAGTAGCCGAAATCGTAAGCGCCGAAATGTAGCTGTTTCCCCCCATCAATTACCCTTGCCGATGCCAGTTCTTGTGATCTCAAAACTCCAAGGGCATCGTAGAGTTCAGGTCCGATCTCGTTCTGACCACCCTGCCCCCAGTTGGAAACAAGGTAGTAACTCTCGAGATGTAGTCCCTTGGCCAAGTATGCAAGCATCCCGTTGTCTTCATCATCGGGGTGAGCACCAACCATAAACACCGTACCAAATACAGGGAGTTTCTGAAGCGCTAGTATTGTCTTTGCGAGACCTGTCTCCGGGATCGCCTCGAACACATAGCTTTTGGCAAGACCGGTGAAGATCATCAAGCACAAAAGAACGAGTAGAATCAACCCTCTTTTCATTCCCAATACCTCCTTTTTTGAAGCAACGCTTTCGGTTCATAACAGGGAACCTCTTTAGGAGAAGAACACGTTAGTAAAGTTGCCTAACTTATTGACAGTTTTATTATACCTTAACCAAAACTCACCACACAAATGAGACAATTATCATTCAAAGTAAATAACAAGGCATTTGGTGGTGCTTTGGTAAGAGAATAAGGTTTAATCGACCCGTTTTGTCTAACTACACTGTTGTCAAAGGATGCAAACCACAAATCGGGACAGACGTTTTTAGAGCATAACTGTCAAGAAGAACTGCTGAATATTTACAATGAAGAGGCTGTTTTAGAAATCTTACCACAGAGCATTTCACAGTAATAGAGTTTGTTATGAACAATCTAGTTCCTTCTTTTTATCTATAGGAGGGCGTTGTAGGTTCTTGTTTTGTAAATGGACAAGAATGGAAACACTAAATCATCAGTAAAGTGATAGAACTTTTACGACTCCCATTTCTTAGTGAAACCTTCCAATCAAGGAATCTCTTTACCAGTAGAGTCTTCGTGGATATTCAATCTCTTCTCCAAAACAACGGCACGCAAAGAGGCGGCACCTTTTAGGAGCTGATTAGTTGGCTCTTGATAGATTCATTATTGCTGTGGTTGCTGCACTGACAGGTGCAGGACAGGTCTGTCGGTGGAATCAACTGGAAATAGACGGCCCTTCTGCTCGCATAGTCACGCGATGGCCTATGATGTGCAGCGGGATTTGGTGGCCGAGACAGGTCCCAGCCCGCGGATGGGACATGCAATGTTCTACGATAGCAGACGAGGAGCGGTGATCCTCTTTGGAGGAAATGACGGCGCCCCCCCTGAGCGACACATGGGAGTGGGACGGCCGGGAATGGAAACACCTTTCCACATCCGGTCCCTGCCCTCGTTCAAGGCATGCAGTAGCCTACGATTCCGATCGTGGAGTGGCGGTAGTCTTTGGAGGCATTCCAAGAGAGCCGGCCGATACCTGGGAGTGGGACGGCAACTCCTGGAAAATCGTCGATGTTTCCGGGCCTGAAGGTCGATCCAGGGCGGGGATGGTTTATGATGCCTCAAAGAAGCTGATTGTGCTCTTTGGAGGCCGTCTTTCCAACGGGGAATGCTCGGTGACACGTGGACTTGGGACGGCAACGAATGGATTCAAGTCGCCAGTGACGACCTCTTTGCTCGCTCAAGACACTCGATGGTATATGACAGTGTGAGTGACCTTATCATCGTTCACGGCGTTTCATTCGGGGGTAGGAATGAGATGATCGAATGGGACGGAATTCACTGGAACCCCATAGGCTATTCGCTGCCGAGGAACGTTATGAAAGCCTTGCTGCCACCGAGGCGTGTATACTACACTATGGCGTATATCGAGAGTAGTGGAACGGTCCTGCTGTTCGGAGGTTGGGACGGCAGCTCTTCGCTCTCGGATACATGGGAGCTGATCATGGAATGACGACTTTCAGGAAAGTGAAAGAAGCTCAATACAGAATTGTTGACAATTGCAATCGATCTGTCGTTTTTCATAAGCCAATACTGAGCTTTGTGAACGACGAGCTCTTTTTCTCTCCCTTCAACAAAGGCAATCGTTATCGCAGTCGCCGCTTGCGCTTGTATCTCTTGAGGAATTCTATTGCCGCTTCTTCATCCAGAGGTCTGCTGATCAGATACCCCTGAATTTTGTCGCATCCCCATCTCTTCAGATACTCTCTTTGCTTTTCGTGCTCTACCCCTTCTGCTATGGCGCATTGCCCAAGTTTATGAGCCATCGAGATTATGTCGCTTGTAATAGTATCCTCGGTTTTGAGGTACATCAGTCTGTCTATGAAGGATCTGTCTATCTTCAGGCAGTTCACATTTAGATCTCTTTCTCTGGCAAGGGATGAGTAGCCCGTCCCGAAGTCGTCTATCGCTATTTGGATCCCAGAGTCGCTCAGCTCACCAAGAATACGGTTTATTTCCTCATTGTTTGTGGCGACAACCGACTCCGTGATCTCTACGCAGACATTCTCTGGCCGAACTTCAGTATCTTCTATCATCTTTAACAGGCTGATTGTGAAGTCATCTCTCAGAAGCTGTATAGCAGATATGTTGATTGAAACACCGATCGAAGTGTGGCGGGTGGTTTTTAGCCGTTTCAGGAAACGGAGCGCTTGAAGTATAATGCTTCTTCCAATCGGTACAATCAGCTTCGTCTTCTCGGCCACCGGAATAAACTCTAAAGGAGGCACAAGGCCGAGCGCGTCTATTTGAAGTCTAGCAAGAGCCTCAAAGCTGCAAATCTTGTCGTCTCTCAAATCTATGATCGGCTGATAGTGAAGAAACAGCCCGCCGTAGCTTTCATCGGCTTCAATCTCTGCAAGTGCGTGTGTTATTTCCCGCTCGCGGACTATCTGTCTTTCAATCGCTGCATCATAGAAGCATATACCTATTTCCGTGTTGCGGATATCTATCGCTCTCTCTGAAGTCAATAGAAGTTTCTTCAATAGATTGTCCACATCGCGCTCGTTATCTTCGTCAATTTCTATAACCCCAATTCCGCCACCAATTCTTTCAGCCGAAAGGATAGATTCCAGAGTTCCCGCAATCGCCTCGCAGAATCCTGCCAATTCGCTTCTATCACCGTAGCCCTTTATGTAGAATGCGAATCGATTCTCGTATGTGTTGAAAAGCATCCGTTCTTCAGTAACATATCTGCCAAGTGAGTCGGCTATCTTCTTTATTAGATCCTGTGTGTAATGAAATCCGTAGGTCGTTGTAAGAGCCTGAATTGAACTCAGATTAATACCAACCATAGCTCTTTTCCCTGTGGCCCGTTTGTTTACTTCACTCTCCAGGAGGGTTTCCAGGTAAGTGCGGTTATACAGCCCGGTCCATCTATCGTGTTCATTGCTGTACCTGAGATCGTCCTCGATCTTCTTTTGGGCTGAAATGTCGATTATTATCCCCTCAAGGGCCTCTATCGCTCCTTGCTCATCGAATATGCCTTCCCCCATCTCCAGAACCCATTTGCGCGTTCCATCCGCAGTCACGATCGGGTACTCCTGCCTGAACGGGCCTCTCTTTTCAAGCGCCTTTTCCCACTCTTCCCAGAGAAACTCACGGTATTCAGGCGCGATCAAATCGTTGAAAGAGAGGTCCCAGTTGTTCGTGAGACTTCCAGGCGAATAGCCTGTCAGCTCAAGACAACCCGATGAGATATACTTCATCGTCCATTCCCGATCGTAATTGCACCTGTACGCCATTCCGGGGATATGAGATAAAAGAACTGATTTGCTGCGCTCGCTTTCTATTAGATCGGCTTCTATCGCCTTTCTTCTGGTGATATCATTAAGTAGAGCTATCTGGCTAAGAGATCCTTCTCCCGGCAGACTTAGGGAGGCCACTTTCATCTCGACCCATACGATCGAACCATCCGGCCTGATATATCTCTTCTCCATTGAATAGTCTTCAATTTCGCCTGATCTAAGCTTTTCGTAGTACTCCAGGTCCTTCTCCAGATCATCGGGATGTGTGATCTTTGCCCAGCCAAGACTTATGAGCTCTTCTCTCGTCCTGCCGGTGATTCTTTCTACCATTGAATTGATCTGTGTATCTAAGTCTTCTATATCATTTGAGGGGTCACTGCCGTAAGAAATCGCGATGCCTATAGGTGCCTGGTCGAAGATAGTATCGAAAGTCACTCTTTGTTCTTGCAGTTTCTGTTCGATCAGCCGCTGGCTTCTTAGCAGTTCAAGATGAACATTGACTCTGACCTTCACAGCGTCAAAACTAATGGGTTTTCTTATGTAATCAACTGCGCCGAGACTCAGGCCTTTGATTGCGTTGTCCAACTCATCGTAGTTTGTCAATATTATCGTACGCAGCCCCTTGTATCTGTCTTCTGACTTCAGGACTTCAAGCACCTCGAATCCGTTCATTCCGGGCATATTCAGGTCAAGTATTATCAGGGCAATATCATCGTTCTCGTTTATCTTCCTAATAGCCTCTAAACCATCGCAAGCGGTAAGAACATCGTATTCGCTCAACATCCGTCCGATAAGAACTCTGTCTGTAGCTGAATCGTCGACAACCAGGATCTTCTCCCTCATAGATCATCCCCCCAAAACAACAGACTAAATGCAGAAGAACAAAAAGGAGGCTTCATATCTGCCTCACGCGCTGCGCATTTACTGAACGGCAATAATCCAATTGAACAAACAGGAAAATACATTATGAGTGGCAAGCACAAGCCCCCGTCTGCTTCCGGCAGCAAACAGATTAATCATGGGGCGGTCTGTCCTCACCTTTGGAAGCCCGGCAGAAAGAGGCGAAGCTTCTGCATCGTGAAGAAGATCCTCTAGGCCGATCATCCTGGCAAATCGGCCTCTCTTGAATTGCGCTCCTAATTCATCTAACTCGTTCGCTTGCATATGTTTCTCCTGATATTTGTGATATTCTTCGGGTGCAGTTGACAGTATTTGAATAATAGCATATGCCCTTTGCCCTGCAATGCTTCCTCACGAGAGTCTGCAATCATCAACCTCACGCAGCAAGAGAGCATCCCACAAATGCGTCCACTCTCGGGTACCTCCTGTCCATAAAAAACTTCGTTCGCTCAACTCCTCAATTGGATGAATCGACAAATGGGTCCGACCTTGTCTAGCAAAGTTAATGCAATGAAAAAGCGGGTCTGTCACGAAAAGAGCTTAATTGTCTTCACAAGATAGTACAATTCATTCTTCTTAATCGAAAGATAATGATTCGCTCTCAGAATTAACTGGTGAAACATTCCTTATTGATATAATCACTACGTCTTATAGATTCTACTAGTAGAGATTCTTCTTTATCTTATTAGCGTGTCTGATATTCGCCCTGGAAGCTTATTGTAAAGGTCATATACGTCCGGTCATTGTGCTTAAGCAACTACGAAACTATCCATCTGGCCTTACTCAAAACCTTAATCTGAGAGAGGCCGTTTAGGTTGGGAGGTGATTAGTTAGCACTACTTCCGCATGCTTTGAAGAGTAGATCTAGTGTATCGAAAAGCTTATCTGTTTGGAACGCGAGAGGAGGAGTAATTATGAAGAGACATGTCCGGTTTGTTCCACTGTTTGTTCTACTATTCGCTATGGTGTTTGGAGTATCTTCGTTTTCTCAGGATTTCACGACCTTTGTGAACATCCCTTTGACGACTTACTTTGCCAGAGTGCAAGCCAACCCCTACTATCAGCTGGTTAACCTTGCTTCGGTTGACTTTGCTGAGAAGAACTTGAAGGGGACTGATTACGAGAATTTGCCGATTATTTCTCGTTCTTCCACAATTGACGCTGGATTTAGAGGCGCGGACAATTTCGCCGATGTGCCTGCGGGACCTATCACAAGTGAAGAGATGCAACACTTGTATCGCTACGCTAACAAGATATCCGCACTGAAACTAAATGGAAAGCAAGTCATCGAATGGCTGGAAGCCTCAGCTGGGAATTTCTTTCAGATTGATCCTGAGGTCACCGACGATCAGATTCTCGTAAATTTTGGATTTGACTGCCACCATTTAGACCAGTTCTGGGGCATAACCTATATCTATGATGTTACAAAGCCTCTTGGAAGTAGAGTAGCTCGCGCAGAGTACAAAGGAGTTCCTCTTTCTGAAGATATGGAGTTCATTGTAATGGTTGACAGCTACAGAGCGAGCGGAGGCGGCGGACTGCCTCATGCAGTTCCCGAGAATGTCGTTCTTGAGTGGGATGTAGACTACAAGACAATGGTTTTCGAGTATCTTGATTCTCTTGGAGGAATCATGCCTGAATTAGTCATAAGCTGGTCGATCAAGCCTGTCGAGACTGCAGGCAGGGTGCTTTTCAAGACAGGTGGGGAATGGGGAACGCCTGTGCTTGAGTACATGGAAGTAGCTGAGGAGTTGGGAATTGAACAAGTAGATCACATTTCGTACGTAGGCACAGATGACGTTTGGGGCCTATTCGAAATTGACTTGTCTAAGGTGAAGACACCTCAGTTCTAATAAGCGTTGTGAAGTCCTGTTTTCAAATTTGCTGTGACTTAGTATTACTGGCACTCGCTCATATTGTATGGTGAGTGCCAGCTCAAAACAGCAGAGGGAGGTAATCATAAATGCCGAAACCAAGAGGCACAAGATACTTATTTCTGACGTTATCATTTGCTATTTTGATTGCTTTGTCTGCATTCTCGCAAGAATTTGCAGCCGATGAGCCCAGACAAATAGTGCTCACTTGGCAGAACGATCCAAGTACAACCATGACAATTACCTGGCGAACCGATATTGAAGGAGAAAGATCGCTTGCATTCTTCTCGACCAACAAGGACCTGGATATTGACGAATACGAGTCGAAAGAGGCAGAGACATATACTTTTGAAGAAACAGCAGCTTGGCTGCATACTCTAGAACTGACTAACCTTCTCCCAGGTGAGACTTACTGGGTAGTTCTGCAGACGGATGACGGTACAAGTGACAAGTTCTGCTTCAGAACAGCTCCCGAGAATCCAAGTGACATCAAGTTTATTGTGGGATCCGACGCACAACATCTGCGTTCACAGATGAGTGTGATTCGAGAAGTTCACCGGAAGGCTGCTGAAGAGGATCCTGATTTCTTCGTTTATTCCGGAGACTTCGTTAATGCTGAGCTGAGCGATTATGAATGGGATCTGTTCTTTGACTTATGGCATGAACTAATGATCACAGACGAAGGCAGAAGAATACCAATAATACCTGCCTTAGGTAATCACGAGGTTGTTGCCGGTTATGGCGGCTCAATAGAAGCAGCAGTCTTCTACTTCAATCGATTCAAGATGCCGGCTCCTTACACTTATCACGTAATTAACTATGGCCCTGAACTGACCATAATATCCCTAGATTCTGGTCACGCGTCTCCGGTAGATGGAGAACAAGTCGCCTGGCTTGAGAAAACTTTGCAGGAAAACCAGGACAGCACATGGACTTTTGCCCATTGTCATGACGGCGGATGGTGGGGGTCCGGAGCAGTCCCAACGAAAGTCAGATGTTTATGGGTTCCTCTCTTCGAAAAGTATGGAGTGGATGTTGTACACAGCGGACATATTCATTCCTACATCAAAACCTGGCCCATCACAGGAATTAGTGAATTAGCAGGAGAAATCGACAATATGATCGAAGAAGGTCTTGAGAGAGCCGGGGAAAACTACGAGCCAGGAAAGAATTACGCTCCGCCCCTTCAGCCGAATCTACTTAAGCTATCTCGAGGAAGCTGGGAGGAACTAGGTTTCGATTCGCTTTCTGCTGGACTCAGAGAGCTGACATACATGCTGTCGCTCTTCGTTATTCAGTCAGGAGAGGCAACAAAGGAGCGCGTATTTGATCAGATAAGTTCGACAAAGTTGTTTGAGAATTTCTGGAAGCCTGTCCTTGATTCAGAATCTTATGAGGACAATGCGTTGATTGACGAAGAGAATGGAGTGTACTACATCGGCGTCGGTGGCCTCGGAGCAGAAATGGGCGGAGGTAGAGACCCCGACAAGTACTGGTGGTTGAAAGAAGCAGGATCTGACCACCATTACTGGCGCATAACAATTGACGCGTCAAACAACCAGCTAACAGTGATTCCCGTATTCTATTACCCTGATGAGGAAAGATGGGAAGAAGGTGAACCTTTCACCATAACCAAGTAATCTGGCTAAGGGATTCTCTTGATTTCGAAAAATACCTGATACTATCTCGAATAGAGTTTATTATCTGAGGGCACATTTTGTGCCCTCTTCTGTTGTTAGTTATGAGTAAGGAGAGAAGCCGTGTTGGAACAAATCTTGCAGGAGAAGAACACCAGGATTCAGAATCATAGTCGATAAGTATCGTAATCAGACAATCGTTCTCCAACAAGGAGAGGATTTAGCGGTCAATATGCAAGCAAAGCAAAGGTCTCCAAGATGAGCCTATTGAAATACATTTACTGTATTTCACAGCGATTAGGCAGTCTTCTCGCTTAAGCTTGCAGTGGCGTGTTCCTACAGACAAATCTTATATCTGCTTGCTCCCGTTCCGGATGATGAGCAACCATCCTTTGGTTTCCTGGCGAAGCCAGCCATGCGTCCCCGGATGGTTTTCCTGAAATCATTCTTATCGTGATCGTGCTCTTATTTGTTTATAAGCACTTACCACACACCAACCACCTATCACCAACCACGGCTCTTAGCATAACACTATGGTTCATTCACCTATGGTGGCCAGTCTGCTGATGCAGGCCAGTCAAAAGGCGAGAATCATCGCCGCCAGTGAAGGCCTCGCCTTCGCCAGTACCACTTCGTGGTGCCAGTCTCAGCTTCAAGCTGAGGCCAGTCACTGCAAGCAGTGGCAAGACAACCGAGAAACACAAATGATGCAGTACATAGGGACTGTTGCACATCGCCTGGCCAGTCTTTGCTTCGCAAAGGCAAGCTCCGACTTCGTCGGGCGGAAAGCTGTCTTCAGATTCCGATAAGATCAAAGATCAGATCCTGATCAAGAGCACGTCAGGATGACCAACTGAGTTGGTTCAAACAGCTCGACATTCTTCCGCTTTGCAGTTGAGCTCCTTTTTTGATCCTTAGGCTCTTGACCAACCACCAACCACGTATCACCAACAACCAGTTTGTGAAATTCAATTCCTCATAGGTAGTCTGGAAGCACCAAGATGTGGGTTCGGCAAGCACATTGGAAGAAAAAATTCAATTCCTCATAGGTAGTCTGGAAGCTTTCCTGCATTAGCAATAGACAAACACAGAACTAAATTTCAATTCCTCATAGGTAGTCTGGAAGCCCGAAGGGGTTCAGGTCTAAAGCTGAACGAAGAGTCTAATTTCAATTCCTCATAGGTAGTCTGGAAGCTATACTAATTGCATTAGAACCGTATAAAACGCTCTAATTTCAATTCCTCATAGGTAGCCTCGATACTCAATAAAAGTATATCATATGTATTCATTGTGTTCCAATGCCTCATTGTTAGTTATATTGAGGAGGTGTAGGCATCAGCTCATCTATAATATTCTTCAAATTGCCTCTGTTTATCGAATATTCCCTTCAGTCACGGATTCAGTTAAAAGCAGATTCCGAGATCTCCCTCTATTGGCCCCCGATGATCTGTTTTACCAATCGCAATTTCGACAGGAATCCTTTCGGGAACTCATCGCCGTGCAAGAAGAGAGTCCAGTGATTCATAATTTGACACGTTCAAGGATATATGGAGACATT
>NZ_DJGL01000021.1:0-14951 GCF_002432735.1 Mesotoga sp. UBA5847
GAATAGTATTATACAGAGCTGGTAGGGTCACCCGTCAAACCTTAGAAAAAATCGTATCTTCAGTAGTAGATATACTTCAGAAGAGATAGAAGTCTAATAGTGAAGCGTTGTACCCCAACTTATAATCCTTCGCCTACACGCATAAGAGGTTGAAATTAAATAGAAATTAAATAGGGTCAGACTCCATTTTTCACTCTAAACGAGAAATCGAAGATAAAAGTCTGTGAGAGTGTTTCAAAGGACAGAAAAGCGAAATTAAGCAATCTCGTTCCTTACTGTTGAGAAAGCAGATTCTGAGTCAAGCTCAGAATGACGTATTAAGTGGGAACTTTAACCGGGACAGACTCGCTTTTTCCATATTCATTACTTTCTATGATATCGAGCAAGCACATGCGACCGGAGAGAATCACTCAATGAGTTTTCAAGATGGCGGCATTACCTGCAAAGATGAAATTCTGAAGACTGGAAGATGAACTGCATCCCTGATAATATTGTGAACATGACAATAGACGACTACGAGGAATTCCTTGAAGAGCGGCGTTATATCATGGCGCAGAAGATAAAGAGGTATTTCGCGGTTCTTTGAAGAATTGCTGAATTGATATTCGATGCGTTTCCTAGACGAGGTGTGGAAGTGGATTTCGATCGAAGTGGACATGAAGTGACAGGAAAAACCCTATGATTCTATACTACTTCAGGAAGTACTGGTGGGTGGTGTCGGCTGCAATTATTGCGCTGGCTTATGTGATTCCTTATCAGGCGGTTATTGGTCTGCTCGTTGCGCAGATCGTCGCTGTGAATCTCGTATCCTTAAGGATCAAGCGTTATTTGAAGCCCGAGCGAAATGTAAAGACTCTCAGAAACCTTCTCGTTCTCGAACTTAAGGACTTTCTAGAGAGCTACGGAGTTTCCTGTGATTTTCCTCCGAGGGGCGATTATTCCTCCGTTGATCTTATCGCGGAGATCTTCGGAGAAAAGACGGTGTTCTCTATAAGAGAGGGCAATGATCAAATCCATAAGTCCGAAGTGCAGAGTCTTGCCGCTTCTCTCTCGAAGCACGGGGCCAGTCACGGAGTTATTCTGGTCGATAGTCTGCTGCCTATTGAGGCAAAGAGATTGGCCGAGAGCTACGGTTTGGAATTCAAAAGATATCAGAAGTATAAGGAAGAAGTTCAGGAAGAACTCGGTCCCAATCCTAACCGCTGATGTACATTCAAAGAGTTATCGATCAGAATCAAAAGGAGCTTTAGAGGAGAAATTCAAACCCTCTGGGAAGGCTTTTATCAAGAAGGAGACTTAACTGAATGAAAGATGAAGTGATTACTATTCCTGAAGTTGCAGAACACTTGAAAGTGACTAGACAGACCATCCGCAAGCTGCTGAAGGATGGAAAGATCAAGGCTTTCAAGATAGGTAGATCTACAAGAATATTGAGATCTGAAATTGAAAGATTCATACAGGTACAGATGAAAACAAGCAATGAATGACTTATAGTTCTTGGTCAATAAGTACAAATCAATAAGTGCAAAAGCATTTCTATTCCTAGATCAGGTACTCAGCATTTCTTTAGAGAAATGCAATAATATGGCGAAGATAGCTGTGACTTCTTAATACTACTATCTACATCTACACCACGGCATCAGAAAGATAACAACTCGACCCTACCAGAGGTAAAGATAACTGTCTAATCGTGCGGGAGCACTCACCTGTACGGGCGTCAAACGATTTGTGGTTGAATTGGCGCCAAGTTGGCAGTATTGATTAGATCCCCAGCTCCATACGGTACCATCATTTTTCAAAGCTATACCATGATAGCCGCCCATCGAAACGGCTATTATGTCTTGAATGACCGATGCGTTATTCGGTCCCTTAACTTGAACTGGGGAGTATCGTATAGTCTTCGTCCCGTCGCCAAGCTGACCAAAATCATTGTTTCCCCAAGACCAAATACTCCCATCTTCTTTTAAGGCGATCGAACTATACCCGCCCGCATCAATATCTGTAACATCGGACATTAGACCTATTTCATCTGGTCCCCGCACTTCAACAGGTGTGCTTCTGTTCTCAATTGTTCCATCACCAAGCTGACCATAATAGTTGTATCCCCAAGACCATAGTGTTCCATCTCTTGTTAGTGCTATATTATGATTTAAACCACAATCAATATCAATAATGTCGCTCAAAAATCCTTCTCCATGTGGACCTTTGACTTTTGTAGGAACTGACGACAAATCAGTTGTTCCGTTGCCGAGTTGACCCACGCCATTAATTCCCCATGCCCACACTGAACCATCATTCATCAACGCGAGAGAATAATCCGCTCCCGCAGCTACTTTCACGATCCCTTCCAAGAACCCTTCGCCTCCGGGACCCAAAACCTGTACAGGAGTTCTTTTTCTAACTACTGTTCCATCTCCTAACTCACCATAGGTATTACTCCCCCAAGACCAAACAGTTCCATCTTCTTTCAAAGCAACTGTATGAGTATTTCCTGCAGCTACCTCTACAATGTTTATCAAAAATCCCTCTCCATTTGGACCTCTTACTTGTACAGGCAATAACCTATCGACTGTCGTGCCGTCGCCGAGCTGGCTTCTGAAATTCGGTCCCCACGTCCAGATTTCTCCGTTCGTATTCAGAGCAACAGAGTGACCAAGAGCTTCCACGAGAATAATATTTTCAATCAAATCTGCGTTATCTGGTCCCTTTACCTGTATTGGAATCTTGCCAGTAAATGTAGTATTGTTGCCAAGATTACCGGATCCGTTAGCACCCCAGGCAACTAACGTTCTGCTTTCTGTGATAGCAATACTATGTGAATTTCCCGCAACTATCCCCACAATGTCTTGAAGAAAGCCTGAAGCGGGGTAATTGAAAACTCGTTTCGGAAGAATTGTTTCTTCGTTAGTTCCATTAGCCAGTTGACCACTTTCATTATTTCCCCAGCTCCAAACCAGACCAGAATTATCAAGTGCAATAGAGTGTTCGCTCGCAGTCCCGAAAATTATGTTCTCAAGATCTCCAGAGTTATCCTCATTCCTTACTTTCACGGGGGTGTATCTGGTTTTTTTTGTTCCATCTCCAAGCTGTCCAAATTCGTTGTTTCCCCAAGACCATAACACGCCACTCTCTGTAACTGCGAAGGAACTGAACTGCCCGCAAAATACAGCGACCACATCTTCAAGATACCCAATTCCCCCATAACCTTTTACTTGGACTGGTTTGTTTTGATCATCAGTTCTCCCATTCCCCAGTTGCCCGAAACTATTTTCCCCCCAAGAGAATACTGACCCGCTTTCTGTTATTGCCAACACATGACCGTTAAAGCTATTAGAATCAACGCTTATTTTAATAATGCCAGAAAGAACTCCATTCCCATCTGGACTCTTCACTTTCACTGGCGAATAACTCGAGTAGTTTGTTCCATCTCCCAATTGTCCGTTTTTATTTCCTCCCCATGCCCATACAGTACCGTCTCTCGCGAGTGCGATAGTAAAATTCTGTCCGGTATCGACTGATATGATTCCTCCCAAGTATCCTTCAGGACCGTCTCCTTTGACAATTACTGGTTTATGCCTCGATTGTGTAGTTCCATCGCCCAAGCAACCATCAGAATTCTCCCCCCAAGCAACCACTGAACCATCCGTTCTCACTGCAACACTATGACTGCCTGCGGCTGCAATAGCTACAACACCAGTAAGATACTGCTCTGACCCGAGCCCCTTAACTTGCACGGGTAGATTGCTATGGTTCTTTGTACCATCTCCCAGTTGGCCATAATTGTTACTCCCCCATGCCCATACAGTACCGTCTGCAGCTAATGCTAGAGTGTGCAAGTTTCCTGCAGCGACAGCTACTATTGATTCCAAAAGGGCTTCTCCATTTGGACTCTTAACAAACATCGGGAAATAGCTTGTAATATTTGTACCATCTCCCAGTTGGCCATAATTGTTACTCCCCCAAGATAGAACCCTACCATCATCTTTTAGTGCAACTGTATGGCTTCCTCCTGCGTCAATCCAGACAATGCCCCTTTCCTGATATTCCGAAATAGCAAAGCTTCTCACTTGGCTTTCAGTTACTCCACCCTTGTGATCCTGAGCAACTATTTTCCAGTAGTATTCTGTTCCGAACAACAGGTTCTCTATCTCTAGAGTCGTCTCTTCATAGTCTTCAACATTCATCGACTCTGGAGCTGGTTTTGTATCCAAATAAACGTCATAAAATACTGTGTCTCCATCGGGGTCATCGCATTCCCAACTGAGTACAACTGATACTGAATTATCAATCAATTCACCGTCATTTGGAGAGATCAAAGCTGGAATATTTGGAGGCCTGTTGACTTCTCCAACTATTACATTGAATGAGTCTACGGTTTCTCCGCCTTTATTATCATTCGCACTGATTACTACAGGGAAAACCACATTTTCTGCTGTTGGATTGTATTCTATTTGTTTCTTTAGTAAATCATAGGCGGCTGTATAAGTGTATATGGCATCATTTACCGTCCCTACTCCCGATACCAAAGAGAAAGAGAGTGTGTCTCCATCACGATCATTTGCATAATCGTTCAGGTTGAGCGTAAGAGTTTCACCTTCATCCATTGTCTGATCTGGTATTTCTACCACCGGAGGTCTGTTGATATCAATGACAGTTATTCTGAACGAGTTTTCGGCAGATGTGCCTTTCGAGTTTGTCACTCTTATCTTCACTTCTTTTATGCCCGAATCTTCAAACGTTGGGGAGTATTTGTAATCAGATCCTATTATTTGACCTACTCCAGAGATTATTTTGAAAACGAGAGAGTTTATGTTCTCATCAGCGCAATGTTGTCTCAGATCAAACTGAAGAACCTGGTCCTCATCTACTGTCTGATCTGGTATGTTAATTGTTGGAGGCTTTTCTAGAGAAGGACATCCCAATAAAAGGAAAAGTAGAACACTAGTAAGCAGTAGCAATGAAATCTTCTTCATCCTTGCACCTCCGCTTTTCTTACACACCTGTACCCGCCTTCACTTTGTCACCAATCTAATTATTCTCCTGCTCATCAGTCTGAAAGCTAGTCGAGAAACTCTTGAAGGGGAAACTGATTACTTTCTTTTCTAGAAGGCAAATGAGATTACGCGTTTTTCTTGATCCTATCTACTCTTCTTCTCAATTATAGAAGTCTCTCCTTTATTTTCTTACAACTTTTTTTGTGGCAGACTCCGTTTGTACTTATATTCTGCAGCAAACAGTTTGTACATTGCGTTTATATCAGCTATTAGAAACGGTTTTCCGCTGTTTCAAAAAACTACCACAACATTCAATGGAGCAACCATTGAATAAACCTAATACCATAAAGGACATCCAACAACATGCTATCACAAGAGATGTAGAAAAAGAAAATCATTAAGGTTATGTGTATTAACCAGTTACTTACTTCAATTACTAATGTTTCTACTATTTGTTGTTAAGATACATGATTTTTCATTCTGAAGTGTTTTTCACTTTCATTGGCAACTCAACCTGACTCTTACAGATCTCTTACGGCACCTACAGATCTCTTCCATATCCTGAAGTACTTTGCACCTATGTTGAATCTCTTGACAAACTCCATGTATTCCGGCCAGATGGGGGCTCTGTAGAACTCGCTGCGGCCTATGCCTCCGTTTATGACATATTCGGGCAGAGGGTTGTCCCTGTAGAAGACCGACCGCGCGAGTATCTGACCTCTGTTCGTGAAGTTTGTCCAGTTGCAGCCGAAGGCTTCCCCCGGCTGGATTATGGCCAGAATCTTAGGGGCCATCCTGTTTTCGAGATAAAGCGCCTGATAAGCTGCGGCACCGTCCGCACATATGAACAGCAGCGAGAATCTGGAAGGATTATGGTCTTCACCGTACTCCTCGGTCCTCTCGAAGATGAACCATTCGGCGAAGGGTTTCTCGAACACATCCGAATAATGGTCGGGGCGGTGAAATTCCCCACGGTCCGGGGCGACCCTGATCCTCCAGCCGTTCGGCGCGAGCTGGCCTTCGCTCAATGAAAGCTGACGGAGGACTCTGTACCCCCTGAATCCATTGTTGGCGATCTCTTCGAGCAAGTTCTCCCTGCTTATGGAGTAGTCTACATATACGAAGCTATAGACATTTCCCAGAAAGTACTCGACGGGGTGTCCGTCGTGGCCGCAGGCCGGATAGTATAGGGAGTCTTTCAGTACGTCATGAATGTCGAATTTCACCGGGTTCTTTATCCATTCGGGCATTTCGGCCTTCGTCAATTCTTCAAACATCCGAATCACTCCCTTCGCCTTTCAAAACTTCTTTGTTCGGAGATCCGCTCTCATCAGATCTTTGTGCCCTGATTGCCTCGACCGGGAGCCTCAGGGCCTGTATTATGCGCAGGGGCAGAAACTCCATGAAAAGGTGCTTTGTGGCTTCTCTAATGAGAAACTGGCCGTAGTCGCCCCTGAGAATGTCGAAGACCTTTATAGGATCGTAGTCGCCGGCGACTCTGAAGACTATGAGATTGCCTGAGGGCAGTATCGAAGCGTCTGAAGAGATGTCGGCTACCAGACCCACGGTAGATATGTCGTTTCTTTTGTTGAATATGATGTCGTTCTTTCGTAGAAGCGCTTTTTCGGCCGCCTTTGCGAGATCTCCTTCATACTCCTCGAGAGAACTAAACTGTACGATGCCGTTGTCATCGACCTCCAGACGAGGGTATTTGTAGACCTTGCCGTCGTACCTTTTTCCATCGGCTTCATTATCTTCAAGCAGGTCGGCTCTCCAAGAATTACGCAAACGGTTGGATTCAAAGAACTCACCGATGGAACCCAGTTCGACTGTCGGGGAAGTGAGAAACGTCTCGTAATCCTCGGGCAACTGGTCTATCTCTACAGGTATTATCGGGTAGTCGGCCGGAACCAGAGAATAGCCGCTCTGCTTTATCGTACCAATAGGAAGTAGCGCGCAAACTCCACTTTCGCCTTTCCAGTCCTTGAAGTTTCTCATGACTGAATCCAGCAGAAGATTCTCCTCCCTCACTTCGAAGCAGAAAGGCTCTCTGCCGTCGCTCTTGGACACCGCCATGAAGACCTGCCCTTTCCTGATGGCAGGCTTCGCCTTGTTAAGGACCATCAAGCAGCAGTCGTCGTTTCCGCCGTGAACGGCTCCAAGGGGTAGTTGTACTACGGCTTCAAGCCAGTCGTTGTCTATGATTTCCTTGTTTCCTTCTCTCAGTGCTCCTCTCGTGATCAGCGTCACGAGCTTCCCGTCATCCTTCATCGAGCGCATTCCGTGGGTTATGAAATCCCACTGGCTGATGAGACCGGATGAGATGTCTAGAATGTTTCGGAGAAAGAAGTCAGTCTTCAGCTCCTGCAACACCATGCGCTCGCCTGTAGGAGGCTCGATAATCACCCTGTCGTAGCCTTCTTCCACATAGAGAGTCTCTTTCGACGGCTTCATGAGCGAATCGCCCCTTACGAGCTTCGAGACGTCGATCCCGAAAAGAGAAAGGACAATCTTTGTGAGCCGCCACTTTCTCGGGTCGATTTCAAGACCGGCGAAGGAAGTGTAATCGAAGCCTTCTCTCTTGAAGATCGTGTAGAAGGCCCGTCCATAACCGAAAGCGGGGTCGTAAACTGTCATTCCTGGTTCGATCTCGAGCAGATCGACCATCATCTCGAGGATTTCCATCGGAACTATCATGTCCGAATAGAGAAGATTGGAGTCGATCGCAATGGTGAACATGCCCCTATAAAGGAGATCTGTCAAGAGATCTATGTCCCTTACTGAGAGTTCGTCGATCATGCCGTCGGCACAAGCGCAGGTTCTGTGGAAGAGCGGCGAGTCTTCTTTGAAGGCCGCGCTCAATTCTCCCTTGAAGTCGATGAAGGAAAATTCGGGATGCTCGACGATGAGTTCGGATATTGCGCTCTCCATGAGATCGGCCCGCTCCTGTCCACTCTTTCCGAAGAAAACGAACCTCCAGAATACGTCGCTGAATCTGACGTTCTGTGAGAGTTTCTTGAGCAGCATCGAGGTCCAGAAATACTCTATCGCCTTTTCGGAAAGCAGCCGGTTCCGCTGACCGAGTTTGGAAAGAAGATACATGAAGTCCTGCACGCTACCTGGAAGGCCCATCATTGTTCTCCCTCGTCGACCAGCACTGTCTTCACAATTCGGAAGCCGATCATCGAGTCTTCAGTTACTACACCAATGTTGCGGAACGAAACTGCCACTGTTAAAGGATGGTCAACTGCGCTTCCACCGCGAAAAACCTTCCATTGATCTGTTTCTCCATACGGGTTTATCTCCAGTCCCTCCGAGTATCTGTCGCTGTTGTCGCTGCACAGTTCCCAGACGTTACCGGACATATCGTACAGCCCGAGTTCGTTCGGGCTCTTCAGCCCGACCTCTCGAGTTCTGTCGGATGAGTTTTCAATATACCAGGCGACCTCATCGACGTCGTTACTTCCGGCGAAGATATAATCTCTGCTTTTGTTCCCTCCCCTGGCCGCGTATTCCCATTCTGCCTCGGTCGGCAACCTGTAGCCGGCAACTCTTCTCAAATCGGTCGTGTATGAGCCGTCGCAATCAAGCAATTTTCCCAATTCATCGTACGCCGGGGGCAGGCCTTCCTTTTCGCTCAACCAGTTGCAGTAAGCGATGGCTTCGAACCAGTTCACACGCACGGCCGGCTTTCTGACATTCGGGAAGTATCTATCTATGAATTCTTCTGTGCCCGTTTCCCTGCAGAACCTCGAGTACTCCTGAAACGTGACGGGGTACTTGCCTATATGGAAATCATAGCTAAGTATCACATAGAGGGTCTTCCGCTCTTTTCCGTTTTCTCCCTCCCATACCTCGCTCATCTCGAACTCGCCCTTCTCGACAAAGACGAGTTCGTTTTCCGGGGACCTGTGAAGGGCGGGCTCTCTCTGCTCAATGACCGGCAGATTGATATCTACATTTTCTTTATTCTTGATTAATTGCTTTACCCCACTCCGCTCAATGACAGGTGGGTTGAGCCTTGCGGGGTCTCCCGAGAATTTCCAGATAGTGACGCAGAAGTTAAACCCGTTGAAGTACTTCTTTACCCTGTGCGTGTATTCGGGCCAGGGGTTCGTAAAACCGGACATGCCCACGATGTACTCCGGTAGGGGATGATCTGGATAGAAGATAGACCTGCCGAGTATGCTCTCTCTCTCGCCGAACTCCGTCCAGTTCATCCCAAAGCCGTATTGCGGGATTACGAGGAATTTTGGAGCTATCCTGTTTTCTAGATAAAGCGCCTGGTAGGTTGCAACCGCCTCGGTGTTTAGAAAGAAGAAGGAAAAGCGTTTCGGGTTGTGTGTCTCATCGTACTCCTCGGTCCTCTCGAATATGAACCATTCGGCGAACGGCTCTTTCTGAATTTCACGCCACGAATTAGGGTTTCCGTCTCCCTCGGCAGGTAGAACCTTCTTCCACGAAGTATTCAGAATCTCTCGATGTCCTGCAAAGTAAGCTCTCTCGCGGTCTTCACGGAAGTGATCCAACCGCCCCTCTCTTCGCGGATCGTCGTCGCGGTAATACCAAATCAGCGCGTCCCATCCACCGGGATGGAGTCTGTACGGGTCTATCGTTTCATGCAAGATAGGCCTGTAACCTGTGAAACCGTATTCGGCCATGTCCTGCAGCAGGTCTTCTCGGCTTATGTAGTAGTCGATGTACACGAAGCTGTAAGCGTTTCCCATGTAGCATTTGACAAAATGGCCGTGAAGGCCGCTTGCCAGGTAGCAGAGAGAGTCCTGAAGAATATTCCTTATGTCGAACTCCCCGGGGTTTCTGATCCATTCCGGCATTTCCATTGACGGTATTTCCGTCATCAAACTAACCACTCCTCCTTATGATTTTTTCGCGATCTAAATCGCTACCCGGATTACCGGGCGATTGTATTTTCTGACCTCACTACAACCGCACAATGGGATTGTCACTGGATCGGAAACGAGAGAATGTCTTATGGGTAGATATTTTGCGGAGCTGAGTGAAATTGTTGTTCGGAATATCCGATGCTCAATAAGCTACAAGAAAGACAGCACCGGTTGGATAGAACGGCGAACAGAGATGTTCGTGTGGGATTTGGACTCTGAAAGTCGACTCAAGAATACATGATGTCTGTGTTTTCTACATTCTATACACGTATTTGATTTCGATAGGGTATGATCACCATTGGAGATCTCGATTAAACGGTAATCAAGAAGCGGAACAGATTCACATCTTGTCGGTACGGATTGTCTAGTCAACACAAGTTAATTATACAGCAACGTCAATACTAGTAAGTTACGGCATTATATCTATAATTATCGTCTATTCATTACGATATGTTTGCTTAATTGGCGCGGATGACCGGCATAACTCGTCTCTCTTCTTGGAGAGAGCGTCCCCTCATGGAATTCGAACAGTCTCACAGTACTGGAGCTGTGGATGTGGGGTCGATCGACTCTACCCCAAGTGTAAGTGGGAACTTCCAACTAGAGTGTCCACCAATTCTTCACTGCTTACTGACGATATCCGGTATCCTAATCTCTTCCAGTGCAGTGAGTCTCCCGCCGTTGAAGAAAATGTCTATCTTTGCCTTATGGATAGAGTACTTCCCATAATCGCTTCGCAGAATCCTGAGCACTTCAAAGGGATCGTATTCTTCCCTTACTCTCAGCGCGATACAGTCTCCCGAAACAATCGCCACCTGATCGTCAGCGATATCTCCCACAATGCCTACTCCGCAGGATCCAGGTTCAACGCAGATGACTATGTCAGACTTTCTCAGAGTACTGGATTTTTCGACTTCCACCAAACTCCCGCTATGCCTAGTCGAGCGGCTCAAGTCTATTAAGCCTTGCGCATCGGTCGCCACTCTGTCCAGAAGAAAGATCCTATCTGATATTTCATCGCCATGAAGCGGAGTCTTCGGGACCGTTCTGTCCTCACGGTCGTAATCGATCCATCCATGGCTTCTGCCGACAATGAACTCGCCAATCTCTTTGAGTTCGATCATCGGGGCATTGATAAGCTCTTCATAGCTTACATCCTTTCTACCGGATAAACCCGCAGATATCGCATAATCACGCGGTTTCAGCGTGTACCCGTTTGCCGCTATCGTCTGAATCGAGACTATACCGCTTCGATTCGGTTCCGATAGCCATTCTCTGTACTGCTTTATGATTTTCGATGGCCATTCGATGGGGTTCCGTATATCGAACCAGTCGATCCGCCTCTCCGATTCGGGCACCAGCAGCACTTTTCCCTTTCTCTGATCGGGCTTGGATTTGTTTATTACGAGAATGCTCGTCTCTCTTCGAAGGAGATTGCCCCTGCCCACCGGAAGCTCTATCACTGCCTCCAGCCAGTCGTTGTCGATTATCTCTTGCGCCGGCTTTCCCAGTTCTCGAGTCTCTATGAGGCTCACCATTTTTCCGGTTGGCTTGAGGCATTCGATGCCGCGTCGAATGTAGCTCCACTGACTTCCCGGAACTTTGGATACCTCCAGGTTGTCTCTTGTCAAATACCCGGTCTTGATTCTATAAGAGAGAATCCTCTCGCTGGATGGCGGTTCGATTATCACCCTGTCGTATTGTGAATTCGACAGGAGCGAATAGTCTTCCGACCTGATTAGCGGATCTCCTTGCTTAAGATTCACCGCGTTCAGCCCGAGAAGAATCAAGGCGATCTTTCCGATCCTGTGCTTATACGGATCTGCCTCGAGGCCCGCGTATTCGAGCTCCTCTCGGGGGTTGTTCTTGAAGATGCCGTAAAGGATCCTGCCGAACCCGATTGCAGGATCGTAGATGCTCATCCCATGACGGACATCCAGCAATTCGATCATCGAATCGATTACCTGCGGGGGGGCCGCCGAATCTCCTTCCAGCAAATCGGATTCCATGGATACCGAGAGCAAGGCCTCGTAAAGAGAGCCGCTCTTGTTGAAGATATCTACCATCGCCAGTCGATCCACGAACGAGTCGGCGTAAGTGCATGCCTTTTGAAGCAGTTCCGGACCTTCTCTAAAGATCCATACGTATTTTCCCTCGTACTCGATGAATCTGTACCTCGGATACCTGCTGATCATCTCTTTCAAAGCCTTCTCTATCAGCACCGCCCTATTAATTCCGCTCTTGCCGAAAAGAGCGAACTCTTCGAAGACATCTGCGAAATTGTCGCGGAAAGACTGTTTTCTCAGCAGCATGTTCGTCCAGAAGTACTCGATAGCCCTTTCCGAAAGGCTTCGGTCTTGCTCTCTCAATTTGAACAGCAAATAAATGTAATCTCTCGCAAAACTCTCAAGATCCATGCCGGGCCTCCTTCTATTTTTGTTGTGCAGATTAGGAACGCTTACAATAACTCTATTAACCTTGACTCCACTCCCTTCTCCTGAACGTCTTCCCCTGCGATTCACTTTTCCTGCAATCGGCAACTCCAGAAGGCCGAAAGAAACCAGACCATCGGCCCAAAGTGTATGCAAGTCCAGGATGCGCGTCGGCGTCAGTCTGACTTATTAGTACGTGCATCGAGAATTGTAGGTCTATATGAGTAGAGAACGATCGTCTGGAGTTCAACCCGGAACCATTGTCGGAAGTAAGGCCTGCCTGAAAGACAAAGGCAACAACATTGCTCCAGGTCTGGAATGTTTTCTTCGAAGCGAGTTTCTCTGGAGTGTATAGCATCGGCGAATGATGTTTATAAAGGTAACGGCAAGCCACTTTATTTAATTATATCAGGAGTGAGAAACGCTTTGTTTACGTAACTGAAAACTGTACAATGGTAGTAAAGTCGAGATCCTGATTTAGGGGGCAGTTCTTGAAAGGTATTCTTGTCTGTGGAAAGGAAGGCAGAAGAAGAAGCGATTACTTGCTGCGGAAGATCTGGGGAAATCTATATTATTCATATGAATTCACATTTGGACGATTTGTGGAAAGTGAAATCTACCGCAAATTATTCAATAGTTTGTTTTGCCCTTTCTGTACTAAGAATCTGTGTCCAGGTTCCTGGTTCTTTCTTTTTAGTCTTAGGAATTCATCACTTTGTGTGATACTATCATTATCAATACAAGACCTAGGGTGATATTTCATGATTTCTTCAGCCAAATTAGCATCCAAGTATCACAGGGCGTCTGTTCTTCATTCTGATTTCAATATTGATCACAACCAGCACGAAGTTAATGGAGGTTTAGACAATGATCGTAGGAAAGCAGTTTCCATTAAGCGAAATATTCAGCGACAGTTTCGATTTCATTATTCCTTCGTATCAGAGACCATTTTCTTGGACTGTTGAGCAAGCTGGAGAGCTCTATTCCGACCTTCTGTCATCGTGGAGAGCAAATGAGAATGAGGAGTACTTTCTTGGTAGTATAGTACTGATAAAAGCAGAGCACAATCCAAGAGCCGAAGTAGTTGATGGCCAACAGAGGCTAACAACTTTGACTATGCTTCTAGCAGCAATCGCAACTCGATTTGGCGATGAAAGACAAGCTTCGCTCTTGAAGAGACTAAGAGGACAGGGAGATGCTCTTGAAGGTAGGCGAGACAGACCTAGACTGACCCTAAGAGAGAGAGATGCGGAATTTTTCTCGAATGTGCAACGGCTCAATTTTGAGGCAATTGATAATGCAGATGATGCGCGGTTATCTGATGCGCAAATAAATATTAAGAGAATATGTGCTGAGTTTAGGCGCAGAATTGACGAAGATTTTCCTTTTGAAGATGAAGATAATGAAAAACTCTTCAGCTTTGCAAGATATGTTAACAATAAGAGCTATATTGTGGGTGTCTCTACTCCAAATGAGGATTCGGCTTTTAGAGTATTTACTGTTCTTAATAGTAGGGGTCTAGACTTGCGACCTTCTGACTTGCTTAAAGCCAGCCTGATTGGGAATCTAGATGAAGAAGAACGTGAACGGTATACTGAATCTTGGGAAACTCTTGAGAATGATATTGGTCGTGAGAAATTCAATGATCTTTTCGGTCACATACGAATGATATTGTCAAAAGTTAAGCAGAGGAAAAACATTGTAAGCGAATTACAAGGGATTTTGACCGAACGCCAAATTAACCCCAGAGTCTTCATAGACAGTTATCTTGAGCCTCTCGGTGAAGCATTCAATAGAGTGATTAATGCTGAACATACAAGCGTAGCAGATCCCACAAGAATCAACAACTTACTTGTTTGGTTATCTAGAATCGACAATTCAGATTGGATACCACCTGCGATAGCCTATTACAGGAGCAACAACAATGATGAAGAATTGTTGCGCTTTTTTACTGGCTTGGAGAAATTAGCTGCTTACATGTGTCTTAGCCGCACCGGTATCAATGCCCGCATAAGACGGTATGGAGAAGTGCTTAACAGAATTGAGCACGGAGAAGTCCTAAAAGAGGACTCTCAGCTCTGGTTAACGCAGCAAGAAAAAAACGAGATGATAGACATAGCTTCGGGAGAGGTTTACAAGATGCAGAATAACCCAAGGAAATATCTTTTACTCAGGCTTGATTCGCTAATTGCTGATGCGGGAGCAGTTTATGATCATGACGTTGTATCGATAGAACATGTTCTTCCCCAGACGCTGAATAGAAGATACTGGGATGCAGCTGATTGGTCTGATGAGGATCACAGCGAGTGGTTGCACAGACTCGGCAACCTTATCCTGCTATCTTCAAATCGAAACAGAGCTATGAGGAATTATGACTTCAAAACGAAAAAAGAGGGGTACTTTATGATCAATGGTGTAACCACATTTGCCTTGAGCACATCAATAGTGAATCAAGATGTGTGGACGCCCGAGACAGTGAGAGAAAGGCAAGAGAAGTTGATTGATGTACTTAGAAAAAGATGGATAGATTAATGCTTTCTTAATGACAAACCTAGGCTAATCTGCTTTCTAAGATACTAATCCTTTGTGCAGAGTCAAAAGAAGTACTCGATAGCCCTTTC
>NZ_DJGL01000010.1:0-34598 GCF_002432735.1 Mesotoga sp. UBA5847
GAGATTGACTTCAAGAACCTTTTTCCAGTCATCTATCGACCTGTCTAGAATCGTTCCAGTCCAAGCGATACCTGCATTGTTTATTAGCGTATTGATCGATCTTGTTGGCGCTGCGGCATAATCAACAGCTCTCCTAACATCTCTTCCCGAAGAGACATCTCCTTGAATGAAAAATGCTGACCTCCAAGCCCTTTAATAGTCTGCACTGTGTCGTTACCGGCCAATTCGTCAATATCCATCAGGACTACAAGCGCTCCAGATTCTGCAAAGCCAAGTGCTATTGCCTTCTTGATCCCTTTAGCACCACCGGTAATCAAGACCGCCTTGTCCGAGAACCTCAAAGAGCACCTCCTGACGCATCACATTTTATCCCATAGCGGGCTAGATCTTGGTTAGCCTTTCAGACTGTATCATTGCACACTTTTCGATTGCTGCAAGCTTTATCTCTTGTTCTTCAAAAGTCTCTGCAATAGCATGATAATGGTTGTAAGCCATTTTCCAGTATAGTGAAGCCCTGTCGGGTTCACGTTCGGTTTTTGCGATCTTTTCGAGAGTCATTCCCTTAACAAGCCAGAGAGACACATCATCGCCTCTCAACCTTAAGCCCTTTTCAAAGATTTCAAGAGCCTTATGATGTTCTTCAAGACGGTCTCGGAGCAAAACCCCCAGTTTCCTTATATAAACAAGCTTATCTTCCGGTAGTTGGAGAATCTCTATAAGTCTTTCGTAATCCCTGGCGAGCTCCTCAAGGTCTTCTCTGCTCGCATTTCTGTTTTTGGATCTTGATTCAGAGACCGAAATTCTTTTCTTGATCAATTCAATATCATTTGATTCATCTGAGCAAATCTCGTTAACACTTTCTGGAGCAGATTTATCCAGAAGCCTGATCTTTTCAAGCAGAGCTTTCTTGTCTTCAAATCGATCTATCCTTGATAGGATTTGATCAAGCCTGATAAGAAACGACGCTTCGTTTCCTTTAAAAGAATACCCACAGCCATCAAACCTTTCGACTATTCTCTCAGCGATTTCACGCAAATCCTCCTCTGAAGACGTGACGAGACCATACATTATAGAAAGTTCCAGATACAGAAGCTCATCTCTTATAGTCATTTCACCAGAGACTACGATGCGCCTGAGAATAGCTAGCTGATCCTCTCTCGAAATCTCTCCCACTTCTGCAATCGTCTTCATGTACATCTCCTTAATCTTGGAAAGCCTCTCTCGACTTGCAGAAGCAACGGTCATTTCAATATTCTGGAGAGCAACCTCCACAAAAAAGACTCTTCGAGAAATCCTGTAGCAAGCAGTTGCCAAATCTATGGCTAGATCAGGCTCCTCGCTGAAGAAGAATCTCATAACTCTTTTCCATAGTTTCTCATCGAATTCTCCGGCAAGTCTGATCAAAGATCTGGTTGCAGCTGTTCTCATAGGTCTATCAAACTTTTTAAAGATGGCCGAGAAGTCTTCAAACGACTCATCGCTTCTGATAAGTCTTAGTCTCTCAACCGCAGCTTCAAAAGCACCTTCTATATCTCCGATTTCTACTTTCATGTTCATCAGTTCAGCGAGAAGTCTGTTCCTCTCTTCGTCCCCTTGTGATCTCTCTATTCTTCTCTCTATCTTTGACATCTTCCTATCTTTCATTCTTTGACTGATCTTCTTCAAGAACATCATATCCTCCGGCAATAACTGAATAAAATCGCTTCTATAAAAGGATACCAGAAAATGAGATCCTGATAACATGAAAGATTCTCACAAAGGCTCCTCATTATGGGTATTCCGCCAACGAACTCTTTACGATGGGTTACCTATACTACACGGAAGCAGACGAAATAGCCACATCGAGAATCAGATCAATCAAGGATCTACTCCATTCAATTCTGTAACCCCAGATCGTTCTTTGCAGATAGTAAACCCTCGCACCGCTGAACTCCGTGAAAACGTTTTTCTCGGAGGATCCAGGGATGAATATGAGGCAATAACTATCTGGATCGTCCTGCAACTCGTACAGTTCAAGAAAACTACTGTACTCAGGATCATCTTGAGTATATAGCGATCCGGACAATCCTTCTATGAACCAGTCGCCGGATCGATGCGCGTACTGGATGTAGTGACGCTGCATCAAGGGCCAATCTTTTTGGAAATCAAACACCAGACTCTTCATGTCACCCTCAAGCTCAACTATCGCCAGCTCTCTCAGGAACGCGATTTCCCTCTCATTGAGACCTGCCTTAGAACCGGCTTCCTGCTGCTGACGAATTTGAGCGGTGTAATCAAGCATAGCCCTTTCATACTGAATAAAAACTTGGCTGGGACTTCTGAAGAAATTGAAGCCCCAAATATACGATATTGCTAGAAAAGCCGTTACGACAACGAGAAAAGGTAACCAAAGTTTCAAATCAATACACCACCCGGTTTCACCGCATATTCAAAGATAACACAAGTCTCTGTAGCATAATCGCCCAGAAACAGCTCAAACTTCAAAACAGCCGGAGATGTTGTATCATTATGACTGACAAAGAACAAGAAGGGAAGCTATATGCTGTTAACTCTTAGCAAAGTGGGACATGATTATGGTCAGGACTTCCTGTTTGATGAAGTCTCAACCTCAATAGACAAGAGAGACAAGATTATCCTTCTCGGTAAGAACGGAAGCGGAAAATCCACCCTAATGAGAATCATAGCAGGAGAGCTTTCTCCAACTGAAGGAGAGGTTTTCCATTCGTCAAACGTAAAGATTGGTTATCAGATTCAGAGCAGAATTCCCGATGAGAAAATGACGCTTATGGAGTACTACCTGCAAGACAAATCAAATGTCCCTCTGGATACGGAAGAGTTCTATTCTTATGATAGAAGAGTGAGAAGCATTTTGGTAGGTTTGGAATTCTACGAAGAAGATTGGGAAAGACATTTGGAAACCTTCAGCGGAGGAGAACTCACAAGAATATCACTTGGAAAGCTCTTTCTTGTCGACCACGATATTCTCTTGCTAGACGAGCCAACTAATCATCTGGATCTTGAATCAACGGAGTGGTTGGTTGATTTCCTGAAGAGCTATAAAGGTGCGCTCCTGGTTGTCACTCACGATAGGTATCTGATAAGGAATGTTGGAAACAGATTCTGGGAGCTGAATGGAGGATCTCTCTGGGATTTCGCCGGAACATATGACAAATATCAGTCTGACAGAGAGATCATGGTTAAGAGTGGATTGAGGACACGAGAGAACCTTTCAAGAGAAATTGAAAGGCTGGATGCAGTTGCAAAAAGATACAGACTTTGGGGTCAAGAGAAGTTCATAAAACAAGCAGTTAATAAGGAGAGGCAAAGAGATAGACTCAAGGATCAGCTTGAAACTATAGATCTTCCAGACGAGGAAATCAGGCCAACTAAGTTCAGACTCCCTCAGCCAGACAGAACCGGCTACTCAGTTTTGAAGATCGAAGGACTGTCGTTCGGATTTGGAAGCAAGAAACTTTTCAACGGCGCCTCGGCAGAAGTGCACAGGAGGGACAAGATTGGACTTTTGGGCCCCAATGGAAGTGGAAAGACAACCTTGCTGAGGATAATAACTGAGAATCTTGAGGAGTATGTTGGGCAAATTACTTGGGGTCATAATGTTCGCTGGGGCTACCTGTCGCAGCTTACTGAAGATCTGAACCCATCTAATGATGTGATAAGCGAGATTTGGCAATTGATGCGGGGGCAGCCGGATTACGAAGTGCGGAAGTACATTGGAAGATTCGGTTTCCCGGGCGATGATGTGTTCAAACCAGTTCCATCTTTGAGTGGAGGAGAGAGAACAAAGCTAGCACTGGCAAAACTTATTCTATCGAAACCAAACGTTCTAGTGATGGACGAGCCTACAAACAACCTTGATATCTGGTCTATTGAGAGCCTTGAAGAGGTTCTGAAAGAGTATGAGGGTTGCATAATCCTAGTGTCACATGATAGAGAATTCGTACAGAACGTATGTGATCACTTCCTGATGATAGATGGGAAGAAGTTAAAGGCGGTATCTTCTGTTGAAGAATACCTTAGAAGAAACCAGAGAAACATCGATTCTACGGGCAACGAATATGCGAGGCTAACCTTTCAGGAGCGGCGTAGACTATCCAACAAGAAAAAGTCAGTCCTTGAAAGACTTCAGCAGTTGGAAGTTGAAGAGAACGAACTATCAAGGAAGTTGGAAATGGCACAGCTGAAGATGGGCCTTTTCTCAACAGATTACGAAAAACTTCAAGACCTTTATACTGGCATAGAGAGAATTGAATCAAGACTCCTAGAAATACTCCAGGAAAGAGAAATGCTGGATGATGAACTTGACAGGCTCTCTGAAACTCTTGATGAGACCTCATAACATCAAGAACGCGATGGAAACCGCTGACAATAATATGCAAAGATCTGAGTATATCAGATATCTATGAAAACTCTTCTTGTCGACCTCTACCATCGACCTGGGATCACTGGCCCCCTTTATTATCAACCGATCTGCCTTGTACCAACAGAGCGCGGCAGAGGCGATTGAACCGAAGAAGACCAAACTCCATATAATCGACAGTGAACTGATCAGTATGATAGATAAGGCAGTGCCAACAATCACAAACAAAGTAGCCACTGCCGGTATTCTAATAGTCTCCCAAAAAGTGTAAAGATAACCCTGTACTCTGGCTTCAGTTCTAGGATCTCGCAGAGGCATCATGAAGACTGAGACTAGTAGTCCCCCACCCGCCAAGAGAACATAAGAAAGCACAAACACCGTCTTGTTAAAACCTTCGAACACTCCCATGCTCATCACTCCAAAAAACCTGCCAGCTGGATCTTCTTGCTGAAAACAACAAACAAGTGCATCTGGAAAAGGGATACTTTTCAAGCCTGTTCTACAAAAATCATTATAGCAGATATTGGAATAACGATGATCCAGGGTTCCTACCAGCAAATCGAGAAGAAGGACTGGACAAAGGGCTTGCTCTCTTCATCGATCAAAGGTCAAACGGCTTTCCTCACTTCATTCGAGTCCGCCTCTTCACAGAGGCTCTCTATATCACAGGTTGCTCCCAGAGAAAAACTCTTAGTCTGGCCACCCTTAAGAGGCCCAAGAATCGCTGTGTAAAGCATTGACATTAGCATCACAAAGAACGGCGCCGGATCACGGATGTCCCATGAGTCGTCTCTCAGTCTCTTTCTGCTCTTGAAGAAGCCTTTCATTTTACCAAACCTTCCTTTGAACAGCACGCTGAAGAACCAGCCTATTTCCATTGCAGTTGTATAAGTGCCATTACCCACTTCTGGCGACATAATCTGCTCGGCTCTATTCTTGGTCACCAAGTCCATATATGCCTTTACCATATCTACTCCCGAACAATATGCCACCAAGAGTCCAGGACTCATCCTCGGATTAACATCAACCAGAAAATACGCGTCTCTTTCCTTATCATAGAGAAAATCCGTTGATATGAATCCCGAGTAATTGAGGTTGCCGACGATTTTCTCAACGTCTCTCAAGACCGAATCACATTCAATGGAGATCCTGCAAGTTCCTATCCCTCCGGATTCCGGATACTCTCTTACATTCTTGTAAATAACATTTCCTATCATTTTACCATTGTAGGCGAGCCCAGTAGTACATATTTGGTGAGGCGGCTTCAACTCCTGAACAAGAAATCTCTTTCCATCTAGCGCTTTCGAAATCTTCTCGAACTCCTTGGAAGAAGTTACTCTCACTATTCCTTCGGCGGACCTTTGATTACGCGGTTTCACTATAAGCGGAAACGAGCTGCCGTTAGGCTCAAATTCCCCAAGCAATGCTGTTCTAGGAACACATATTCCAAGTGACCTCGCGTAATCTGTCATAGTGAATTTGTCATGAAGAAGCTTGATGTGATCGTATGAAGGCACCAGAACTTTGACCCGCCCCTCAAATAGATGCAGGTACTTGCTTATAACAAAGCCCTCCTCAAACGTCGGGAATATCACATCTATCTTCATTTCATCTGTCTTTTCCAGAATCTCGTTGATAAATCCTTCGCTATCATCGCTGACCGATGGATAGACAAACTTCCCCTTTAGGTACCTAGAATAAAGGCCGCCACTGAACTTACTACTATCCGCAGCAAAAACATCATGCCCATTTCTAGCCAGAAGTCTGATAGCATTGATCGCATACCACATTCTCGCGCCAGTAATTAACACCCTCAAACTAAGAAACCTCCCGTGGACAATTAGCAAAACAAGGTAGTTACATTCATACTATGCTAAGAACGTAACAATTACATTATTCAAGGTGTTTCACTTATGGCGCTTCCTGAATTCTCCTGGCTCAGTACTGGCAATTTGATGAAAGACTGTGGAGTTATCAGAGACCTAAATATGTAAATTTGCACATCCATTTACATAATAAAGACGGTTTGATTTCTTTAAAAAGAAGTTGTATAATGTCTTTGAATGGTTGACGGTTAACTTCATTTATTATGTATTCACAATGAACTCGATCACATAACAAAGTTAGCCGCAATCCGGACAACTCCTCGTTTCGTAGCAATTCCCCCTTCGATTCCTGACGCCAGTCAGGAATCCTTTTTATTTATCTCTATGATTCGAATAAGGTAAAAAGAGCCGCCTTCTGGCGGCTCCACTAACAGACAAGACTATCTTAATCTCTCAACAAGTGAATAAATCGATTCTGCTGCCTCCGCAGGCAGCTTGTCAAAACCTCCTCTTTCAATTTCTCTGGATCGAAGAAAGCTCAGTCTGTCAACCAATCTATCTCTTACCAGCTTCTTATAACTCTCGTCAGTAAGATCGGGGATGAATCCTTTAATCTCCATTGTCTCCAGTTCAGTGAACGGACCCCAGGGAACAAACTCGGCCCGCCTCTCCACTATCAACTCAAGAATCTGAAGAGTAAGGTCTTTTGGAACTTTCACATCACGGAAGTATCCTGTGTTGAAAATGTAACAATCGATGCTTCTACTTGTGAACAGCTCTAGATAACGGTCAAAATCAGCAGAAAGGGGATAGGTTCTGAAGGGATTAGCGTATGGTTCGATTACCAATGCATTGGGATCCACGCCTGGCGCAAGGCGTTCAGCAGAGGTTCTCTTCGTCGCAAGGGTAGCTCCCATGGTTGATGCAAGAACGGGATCAACAACTCTAACCACAGGGGGAATCGAAGGATCCTTCATTAGCCATACTATCGAATCTACCGGCTCGTCAAATCTGTCTACTCTGTTGGGTGACCATAGCTTCGACTTGATTGCACGACCATTTCCATTCCTTATATCCTCGGTCACGATGACTATTCTCCCCTCATCATCTTGAGTAGCTCCGACATTTTGAACAGATAGAAGATACTTATTGTCTTCACTGCTCAAGGGATAATCAGAGGTCTTATCGAAATACGAAGGCTCTAGCGCCACAGAGGAACCGTCTGAAGAGGAAATGACAAAAGCATCGTCATGAAGAACAGTTACATCATACTTACCGCCATGCTTGGCATGCGTTAATGTCGATTTCCCCGAACCTGAGAGTCCGAAGAACCCGACCACGAATTTTCTGTCCTGAAGATTGTATCTCTTCTGACCGCCATGGCAAGCTGCAAATCCGCGCCTGTTGGCACAGCCCCAGGCAAGGGTTAGAGTACCTTTCTTGAATTCGCCAAAGTACCTCATTCCAAGAATTGCCGCGCAATTATGTTCTGGATCAAAGAACGATAGTCCCAGCGGATGATCCGGATGTTGCCATTCCGGATCGGAGAATACGAAAATATCTCCCTCACCTTCGAATCCTTCAGAGGTCTCGTACATCCCATTATAGAATTCGTTTATTGGCTGGAAGTTCAGTAGCCAGTTATAGATAAGATTCTCATGAGTTTCTGGAACAAGAAGATGGGCCTTGACCATGAAGTTTTCATCTAATCCTATATAGGCCTGTGCATGATACATTTTCCTACTTCTTGTATTGTAGATTGCCTCCCGGATCTTTGCCCCGTATTCCGCTTCATCTACTCCTGGCTCCCCCAAGATTCTCCGCGCAGTAGCACACCTGCCTGTTACGGCGCCATCGTTGAAAAGCAGAACTCGCGAGTCACACTCAAGTCCGACCTTCTCGGGTTTGAAGACATGAAGATCCGTCACAATTGTACCAGGAGAGTCCTTAGCCAGTTTATAGGCTTCACTCGGGGAAGAAACCGGAATCACGTTATTCCCGTAGAAAGCAGTTTCAATCGTTACTCTAGCCATTGAAAATAGGGGGTTATTCTTTCCTATCTCACCCCTGATGAATCTGGAACTGGTTGACATTTTTCACCTCCATAGACCATGAGAAAATCGGCCGATTCCTCGGCAAAGGTATTTCCTTAGCAACAACTAGAAGGATTCGCAAAGTCTTGGTTGACTGTGCGAATCACAATTAATCTTGCATCATTGTGCATGAATGGGGTAGATTCAGGAAGACTAGAACACAAAAATGATGTACAGTTATAATGGGGAAAGGTAGTCAATTATTGATGACGAGTTCCGTATCTACCGGCTTCTTTTTGAAGACAGATTACACAATTCCTGAATCGCTCATGAGAAACTCGTTGCTCTTGCTCTAGTCGCCGCTCGCTTGAGCAGATCAGTGGAATTCATCTCTATGTTATCTAGCGTTTTCCGGTAGTCTCTCCATATAGTTCGCACCGGTACATCGGCGAATCTGTCTTCTCAAATCCGAGGAGATCCCCTCTTATTATTGGTGACACTATGTTTCCGATTCTAATCTGTCTTCAGAAGGAGCCCCTGGTACCAGAGAGTATTTACATTCATTTCCATCCTTTTAGCGCCAGTTCTCAACTTAGGAAGTCAAGTTTGAGACTTAGAGTCAAGACTATATGGAAGTACAGAGCTTGACAGACCGATTAGTGGAGATTGTTCCAGCCAATACTTTACTAAGCCAGGTAAAGAGTTTTCGAAGAGACCACGCGGCCTGTAATTTCCTGAGAGAAAAAAAGGCATGACTTAATCCCATCCTTAGTTATCCACGACATTTCGTCCAAAACAAAGCCGCTTCTCGCTGTCTTGTGGAACAATCGCTCGTTTGTTAGAAATACCAAATACTGAACACTTCTTCAACTATCCAGATTTTCTCTTCTAGAAAAAAGCTCTGCAATCTTCACAATTACCATAACGGCCTTTTCCATCGAGCTTACCGGGATATACTCGTATCTTCCGTGAAAATTATGACCTCCGGTGAAGATGTTCGGTGTTGGGAGACCCATGAAAGAGAGACGCGCGCCATCGGTGCCCCCTCTCACTGGTGAAATCCTTGGTCGAATTGAAAGACTCTCCATAGCTCTTTCTGCAATTTCAACAAGGAACATCTTTTCTTCGATTTTCTCTTTCATATTATAATAGGAGTCTCTTGTCTGCAAACTCACCGTATCATCGCCGTATTTCGAATTCAAGAAGACCGCGATTTCCTTAATCATTTTCTTCTTTCGTTCAAACTTCTCCATATTGTGCTCCCTAATGATGTACTTCAGAATTGTCTCTTCCACTGAACCTCTTATACTGAGCAGATGGAAGAAGCCTTCTCTACCTTCCGTTGCCGCAGGTACTTCACTTGAAGGCAGCAGATCGTTGAACTCGCATGCTATCAGTATCGAGTTCTTCATCTTACCTTTTGCACTTCCAGGATGAATGTTCCTGCCTTTTACAACAACTTCGGTATTTGCGGCGTTGAACGTTTCGTACTGGATTTCGCCCAAAGCCCCTCCGTCAACTGTGTAAGCATAGTCTGCCCCGAATTTCTCTACATTGAAGTACTCAGTTCCCCTTCCTACTTCCTCGTCAGGAGTAAATCCTAGTCGGATTTCGCCATGCTTGATCTCTGGGTTTGAAATGAGGTACTCTATTGCGGAAAGAATCTCCGCAATTCCTGCTTTGTCGTCTGCTCCTAGCAGAGTAGTTCCGTCTGTCACGATCAGCCTTTCACCAACATACTCTTCGAGCTCAGGAAAGAGCCGGGGATCGATGAAGATATCCTTGTCTTTGTTAATGACTATCTTGCCTCCTTCATAATCAACAATTGAAGGCTTGATATCTTTGCCGCTCATATCTGGGCTCGTGTCCATATGGGCTATGAATCCCAAAACCGGAAGTCCATCACCAGCATTTGACGGCAAAGTCGCCATTACGTATCCGTGGTCATCCAATGTCACTCCTTTCAGACCCATTTCCTCCATCTCCGTTTTGAGAATATGAGCAAGATCAAGCTGACTGGCAGTTGATGGAAACGAATCTGATTCAAAACTTGAGGTAGTCTCTACAGATACATACCTTAGGAACCGTTCAATCACTCTTTCCATTTGTTCTCTCCTTCCGTTGTTTAGCCTTGTTCTTATGTACTAGTACTTCGATAAGCTCTCTAGGTCTTGCCGCAAGTCGATTAGCTAACACTGCAGCCGAATTAAAAACCATTCCCGACACAGAGACCACCTTTCTCGTCTTGACTCTCTTCAAGAAAATCAAAGAGACGCCTCTGAGAACAAAAGTAACGAAGAACAGGATCTGGATGCCGAAAAACCTGTGTCCACCAACCATCCAAGTGAACCTGTTCAGATATGCAGCGAAAAATCCTCCCACCAGGGAGCCAACAAGAGCCGAGGCACCGTTGGTGAATGAAAGCAAAGCATAGTAAGACTGGGCGTCAACCCCGCTAAGCAAGTCGAGCATTGTGGTGAATAAACAGAGGTTTATGGCGCTCCATGAAGCGGTCCCGATAAAAGTATCAATATACAACAGATAGACCGTCCCGGTGTCCATAAACAACCACAGGATTGTCTTGAGGAAAGCCCCAAGAACCCCAAACTCAAGGACCGCCTGACTCCCGATTTTGTCAGCGATCTTTCCCCACAACAAGTAAAACAGTATTGTTAGGAGCGAACTGAAGACATTCAGTATACTAAGAAATGAGTAATCCAGTTTCATGTTGACTAGCTCATGATAAGCGAAAAAGGGCGAGGTAATAGCTATTGAGAAGCTCCAGAAGGAGTAGAATCTCAAATACGGCATGAACCTTATGTCTTTAGTGACGGCCCTGAACAAACCTCGACCATGACTTATTTCGTGGGGAGGATCGTTATGAAACCCCAAGAGCACGAGGCTGACTAATGCACTTGCCACTCCAAAAGCAGTGATCAGAATGAAACCCATTCTTCCGGGCACCGAATCAAGGATAAAGGCGTAGAACAACGTTATAAACATATTCGTGAAAGTGAATATCACGTTTCTCATGCTGAAGAATCTAGCAGCACCTTTTAACGGCGCCACATCTCTTATAATCGAAACCCAATAGTTTCCGGTAAGACTCGCCGCAAGCGAGAAGAAGGCAAGAATAGTCAGCAGAAGTGACTGCCTGTTTATTCCAAGAGCAAGCGTGATAGGAATAAAAGCCGTAGACAGCCTGCTTGCGGAAGCGCAGATCATCATCGCCCGCTTTCGGCTCTTGACAATTCTCAAGAAGGATGGAGCCAGCAGCTGAATGAACTGGGAAACCGAAGGAAGAACGCCAATCAAGGCTATCACCGGTTCAGATGCCCCAAATTCGAGTGCAAGCCCTGTACCAAGAAAACCCTGAGTTATCAAGAAGAACCCGTTGTATATTGCACCCTCAAAAACCGAGAGAATCCTAGTCTGCCGATTCTTATCCAATCAATACATCTCCGGACGACGTAGAGTAATACAAACAGTGCTACTGCATATTATCGCAATTTACTGGCAAAACAACTACGAGAGAGATCACTTTGTCTACTAAAAAATCTTTAGAAGACCCGCGAAGATGCCTATTAACGAAATGTTTACAAACTAAAAGCCGATAATTCCACTCTACTATCTTGACAAACCCGATCGATTTGGGTACAATTAATTCAAATAGATAAGAAACCTTGCAACCCCAAAAGCTCAACCGGTCATTAAAAAAGACAAAGCACCTGAAAGCAATATGCAAGTCCCAATTACCCCCCATATTGTTGAATGGACGTGCATGTTGAAACCCCCTGGAATATCCCGACTTTTAAGCCGCCAATTGGCGGCTTTCTTTTTTACTACTCAATAATCGCTGCAACACCTACGAGACCAGGACCTGTATGACACACAAGAGACTGAGAAATTTGACCTGTTATCACATCATCTATTCCTGCAGCCTTAATCTCTTCTATTGCCATTCTAAAGAATTCCATTGTCTTTTCACTCTTATCTGAAGTATATGCGGCAATGTTCAGAAGCCTCTTGCCTTCAATGAAATTCAAGAGATTCTTCACAGAAGCCCTGACGGCTCTCTTCATGCCTCTCTCTTTTGAAACACTGTGATAGACTCCATCTTCTCCAACGGTTATTACGGGTTTCAGGTCAAGAATATCACCTATAGTTGCAGTAACTTTTCCTATTCGTCCTCCAGCCTTTAAAAACTTCAGAACAGGTATGCAGAAAAAAACCTTAGATTTCTTTACAGAAGCGTGAATTTCGCTCACAACCTTTTCAAAGGCAAGACCACTCTTAACCATATCTATCCCCTTCATAGCGAGCAGCCCCGAGCCAATCGAAATATTCATTGAGTCGACTACCTCGACCTTCACATCGGAGTGCTTTTCGGAGAAGTCTCTGACAAAAGTCTTCACTTGACCAAGCGTTCCGCTCAGACCGCTGGATATTCCAATATAAAGCATCTCCTTGAATCCCTTTTCATAAAGGCTGTCAAAAGCCTCACCGATTTCCGACTGTCTTGGAAGAGATGTCTTGGGAAACTTATCTTCCATATAGTGAAGCAGATCGGGTGTGGATATGTCGATGTTGTCTCTGTACTCCTTACCATCCAGAACTATCTTCAAAGGTACAACTCTAACGTTATCTCTTGCTTTCATCTGTTCAGGAAGATCACAACCTGAATCGACAATAAATCCAATCATCTGGCAAACCCCCTGTCATACAAGCTAATTACATACCTCTCTTTAAGACCGGCGTCTAGATTGCTGCGTTCACAGTTCGAAGAGTTAAACGTTGAAACGACCGTTTCTAAGTCAGTTATGTCTACCAAAATCTGATTCACAAAGACCGAAGGAAATCCCTGTAATAGTTGAAACTCTTCTTTGGAACTCGTTTCAGATCGTTTTTGAAGTCCACGTATACCAAACCAAACCTCTTGGAGTAACCTCGTGCCCATTCGAAATTGTCCATCATAGTCCAGACAAAGAAGCCCCTAAGATCCACTCCTCCCTTGATCGCGTTAAGAGCAGCTGAAAAGTGCTTTCTAAGGTAATCAATTCTCGGGCCATCGTCAACGTTGCCATCAACCAAAGCATCTTTGCTTGCGATACCGTTCTCAGTAACATAGATCGGTTTCCTTCCGTATTCTTTGAAGACCTTGAATAGAAAACCTTCTAGACCTTCTGGGTAGATCTCCCATCCCATCTCGGTCTTCGGGAGGTCTCCCTGAACAACTTCGCTGCCAAGCACGCTTGATTCTTGGCTTCTAACAAGGTTTCTTGTATAGTAATTCACACCCCAAAAGTCGAACGGCGTGGATATTAGTTCCATATCTTCATCTTCGATAGTTGGGCTCACTCCTGCAATCTCGAACCTTGAGAAGAGTTCGGAAGGATACTCGCCAGTGATTGGGGTTTCAAAGAACCACCCGTTTACGAATTGATCATAGAGTCTTGCCGCTCGAAGATCAGCTCTGGAATCGCTGGCAGGCTCAACAAAAGCAGATACATTGGTTAGACCAATCATGCCGTCTCTCACTTCTTCCCTAAAACGCTTTACCGCTTCACCATGAGAAAGCAAAAGGTTGTGAGCAACGGAAAGTGAAATCCTCAAATCTCTCTTTCCGGGTGCGTGTTCCCCCCAGAGGTAACTGACGTGGGATGAGCAATACGGTTCGTTCATAGTTATCCAGAGCTTCACCCTGTCACCGAATTTGCTGAACATACTGCTGGAGTAATCGCCAAAGTAATGCCTTATTTCTCGGGACTCCCATCCATTAAATCTTTCCTGCAGTTTAAGAGGGAGATCCCAGTGGTAAAGAGTAACAACAGGCCGAATACTCCTCTTAAGAAGTTCATCAATCAGTCTATCGTAGAAGTCGATTCCCGTCTGGTTTATCTGTCCTCTACCTTCAGGAAACACTCTTGGCCAGGATATGGAAAATCTGTAGGAGTTCACTCCGAGCCTAGTCATAAGCTCAATGTCTTCCAAGTACCTGTGGTAGTGATCGCAGGCAATATCGCCATTTTCCCCGGAATCTATTCGTCCTGGTTCATGGGTGAAATCTGACCATATCGAAGGCCCTTTACCTTCTTGCAGGTCTGCGCCCTCAATCTGATAAGAAGCCGTTGCAACACCCCAAAGAAAGTCCTCAGGAAAACTTGCTCGCAAAGAGATCCCCTCCTAGCCAACTTCTCACTTTACAAATCCTACCACATTACTCTTTCCAACATGTAGAATCAGAGGTCGGTAAGAACCAGGAAATCTGTCCCATCTGATCAAAAGCCTTCGGCTTGTATTAGTATTGATAAAGAAAGCAGTTCCGAATTTGTCGGTTCTTGATTTCTCCATGCTAGGAGTTGAATTCATTTCTGGGAGGCAGCACTGATGAATCTACTGTCGAATTTCGTTATTCCCGCGCAAAACTTGATAATGTTTGCTATTGGCGGAGTTCTGATCTATCTAGCGATAAAGAAAGAATACGAGCCGATGTTGCTTCTTCCAATCGGTTTCGGAGCAATACTCACAAACATTCCGGGATCATCGGCTATTGGAGAACATGGAGTGCTAACTATCCTATACGAAGCTGGAATTGCAAATGAGCTCTTTCCTGCCTTGATCTTCATCGGGATTGGAGCGATGATCGATTTCGGACCTCTTCTTCAAAAACCGGTCATGTTCTTCTATGGAGCAGCTGCCCAATTGGGGATCTTTCTGACGATAATTGTGGCTGCTCTGCTGGGATTTGATATAAGAGAAGCGATCGCTATCGGGATAATCGGGACCGCGGATGGTCCGACATCAATCTATGTCGCAAGCAGATTGGCCATTCACATGCTTGGGCCGATTTCAGTCGCCGCGTATTCCTATATGGCTCTTGTTCCGGTAGTTCAACCACCCATTATTAAGCTTCTTACTACCAAGGAAGAGAGAAGAATAAGAATGGATAATAGAACCGAAAAAGTCCCCAAGTACGTTAAAATCCTCTTCCCGATTCTTGTTACGCTTCTTGCCGGTATCATCGCCCCTGTAAGTGTAGCTCTGATCGGAATGCTCATGTTTGGGAATCTGATAAGAGAATCGGGAGTTCTGAACAAGTTGAGTAATGCTGCTCAGAACGAGCTCTCAAACATCATCACTTTGTTTCTTGGAATCGCCATCGGTTCTACTATGACGGCCAGCGCATTCCTGAACTCCAGAACACTGTTGATTCTTCTAATGGGATTAGTTGCTTTCGTACTTGACACTATGGGTGGAATCATTTTCGCAAAGGTTTTCAACCTATTTAGAAAACAGAAGATTAACCCTATGATTGGCGCAGCAGGAATATCGGCTTTTCCTATGTCGGCAAGGGTTGTGCATAAGATGGGACTCGAAGAAGACCCGAACAACTTCTTAATAATGTACGCAACAGGCGCGAACGTAGCCGGGCAGATCGGCTCCGTTCTAGCCGGCAGCATAGTTTTGGCGATCTTTTTAAGATGAAAGGAGCATAGACAATGAGTGAAGCAGTCTCTAGTAGCATCGCGATTTTTCTTGAAGGTTATCCTACGATATTTGTCGCTACGATTGCCTTCTTCATAATGATAAAATTGCTAATGAAGTCTACCTCAAGAAGGAATGAGAAATAGGTCGCTGCAGCACGTTTCTTTTATCAATAGACCTCGCCTGGGGACTTCAAAAAGCACGAAAAGGAGAGTTGCCATGATTGATGGAAAAAACGGCACTTACCCTGTGCTTACCGAAATCCTTAGAAAATACGATACATCCTTCGACAGAATAGAGAATTTCGTCAACTCGAAGCAGGGCTTTTTCTTCATTTTCAGTTCAAAAAGGGTTGAAGGAAGTAGAGGTCCTTACTACGACTGCATTGTCGGAGACTCCAGAAACAGAATCGATGCAAAGGCATGGATAAGCGAACAGGGCTGTTTGGAACCTGTGATAGGTAATGTGGGCCTTGCTGACTATCTTATGGATGATAGATACGGGTTGAGTATTAAAATAAGAAGGCTGTTCTCGGTAGATGAGATGGAAAACTACAGTTCCGGTTCGATTTCACAGTTACTTCCGGTTGTCGAAGATCCTGAGAGAATCGTATCGGAAGTACGCGAACTTATCGAATCTGTCAAAGACGACTATCTGAAGGCCCTTGCAGAAAAGCTTATTTCAGAGGACGGGCCTTGCCCAGACTTCTTCGAAGCGCCGGCAGCCAAAATGTATCATCACGCCAGAATAGGAGGACTTGCGGAACACAGCCTTTCGGTAGTCAAGTACGCACTTGCTCTGACTGAGGTTTCTGGATCAAGAGAAAATATCGACAGGGACCTCATAATCACCGGGGGACTCTTCCACGATATTGGAAAGACAATATCATATACCACAGAATCATTCGAATTCGACTACTCAGATGAGGGTTACCTTGAGGAACACATAGCGATCGGCGCAAGAATCATTGAGATTGAGATTTCAAAGATCAAGGGTTTTCCTGAAGAAAAAAGAAAGACACTGATCCACATAGTTCTGAGTCATCATGGGGAACTGCAGTTCGGTTCTCCCGTTACTCCAAAGACCCGCGAAGCAATTCTCATATGGCTTTGTGACAATCTCGATTCGAAGCTTGATAGCTTCGAGACCAACGCTTCCACAGCTTCAAAGGGAAGCAAATGGACTGCTTTTTCAAAGATGTTTCAAAGCAGACTATACTTAGGTGAACGAGAGAACGAAAAGGAGTCTGAATTCTGATAAATCAGGCTTCCGCCTAGATAGATTGTATTAACAACTGATCGTTGTCTTTTTCCGTATCAACATACAATCAAACTGCGAAAGGGTGATTTGATGAAGAATTTTATCCTGGTGTTTCTCCTGGTCTTTGCTTATATAATTCTCGTTGGCGGGGAGTTAACGCTTTTCTTTGGAAATCCTCATTCTCACACTTCTTATTCTGATGGCACTGGATTCCCTGAAGAAGCGTATTCGTATGCAAAGGGTGTACCCAATCTTGACTTTCTTGCTATAACTGATCACGCTTATTACTTCGTTCAGGACCTCCCCGACGGAAGAGATAAGCTGGCAGCGACTATAGAGGCAGCCCGGCAAGCATCATCTGCCGATTTCCTGGCACTTGCCGGATTCGAGTGGACGGCTACTGGCACCGGACACATCAACGTCTACGGCACCAGCGATTGGACTGATAGAGTCAAGTCTGATCTATGGCATTTGTACGACTGGATTATCGAACGTAACGCAGTTGGGCAGTTCAACCACCCGGTGAGAGTCTTCGGAGACAACTTCAAAGATTTTCAGTACTCTCCGGAAGCAGATCTCCATATGAACCTGATAGAAGTAGGAAACGGAAACTGGTGGGAAAACGATACAATTGTAGACGAGATGTTCGAAGCTTACCTTCAGGCACTTGGCAAGGGTTGGCATCTCGGAGCAACTCTTGGTCAAGACAACCACAAACCTAACTGGGGCGGAGCAAACGATTCCAGAACAGCCGTATATGCACGCGAGCTGACAGAAGAAGCAATTTTAGAGGCATTCATCAATCGAAGGACCTACGCGACTGAAGACAAGGACATCTTGATTCACTTCTCGACCGAAGAAGCCTTCATGGGAGATATCGTGTATGATACAGATCAAGTTAATTTGTGTATCTCCATAAAGGATACAGCAGACGATCCGCTGGAAATAGTCAGGATTTATTCTCTGGAAGGATTGTTTGCAGAGTTTCTGGTTGACGGCAATGAATGTGTTCTTGAGCTCGCCGTTGATATAAAAACGGGTTTCCAGTACTTCTTCATATACGCAAGGGGAAAAGACGGTGAGGAAGCGGTATCTTCACCAATCTGGATTCAGAGGTCTCACCCGATCCATCTTCACAACCCGAGCGCTTATCCTGAGAGCGTGAAGCCGAGAGAGAGCGTTACACTTTCCTTTCAGCTCTCCAATGTTGAGCAAGGAGAGGCTTCTTCATTGTTGCAGATTACCAATTCCCGCGGAGAGATACACAGCGAAATCGTCACACTCCAAGGATTTGAATCCAAAATAATTAACTTAAGAAGGGAAGTAGAGGAATACGATGGAGAGTTATCATTCTTTCTCGACTCAATTCTATATTCAGTTTTGAAACTCAATATCAGGAGCGCATCTTCATTGAACATTCTACTGGATAGGAGCCACGTCAACTTCGCCAGTAACGAACGAACCAAGTTGCAGACGTCACTCGAAGATATGGGTCATAAGCTTCTTGCTGCCGATAGGATTTTCAAGGCAGGAGAGCTCGATACTATAAACGTTCTTCTTCTCCCTCTACCAGGTGCTGGTGGAAGTTTTGAACGACTGAAGATGCTCATGCCGCAACAGGCACTGATCATTAAAGAGTTTGTCGAAGATGGGGGGACACTAATAATTACCGGAACTGGTGAAGAGATCAGTGAGGAGGTTCTGTCCACATACAACATGCTATTGGAAGATATGGGTATTGCATGCAGCTATGAAGGACGCATAACCGAAGAAGTAAGAGAGATTGATGGAGTCTTCTTTGATGGGCTGTCTCGGTTGGTCGGAGAATCAGGAAGATACCCCCTGGGTCGAGGCGAGGTGATTTTACTTCCTGGCGACCCTTTTACAGACGATGTTATTGATAGTAACGGAGAGCTGATTGATCAGCTGTTCAAATAACAGAAGGGCGGGACGTCTAATGCTCAGCTGCAGTGAATAATTTGGCTCACTTTGCTCTCGGTCGTACCGCTTATTCCGTTATCCTCCTAATTCAGAAATCTTAGGCAGAACTAGAATTATTTACCTCATGACAGAGCAAGGTCATTAAAGTTAAAATACGCTTTAGAGAATCTTTGACTTTGAAGTTGAGAATACTTACTTGTTGTGCTATAACTTGCCAGCAAAAAACAGCTTATGGAAGGAGGCATAGTTTGATGTTAATTAGATTCAGAGTTCAGGCAACCGTTTTCCTCAACCGGGTTTCCGGTGATGCCACGCTATGCCACGCCTTCTTCCATCGTTCGGGGTATAAGATCGTATAACGAAAAGGAATAATGAAGGACCGTGGCGAGTAAGAGCCACGGTCTTTTTTTGACTATCGGAGGTGATCAAATGTCATAGTAAATTGCGGTCAGTGAGTTAGCAGGATTTTACGGAGAAGCAAATGGATGCAAGAACGAAGAGAGGAGAGCCCGTCATTAGTTACAGTCAGCCTCGCCCGCCGGAAACGGGACAGGTTCTCCTAAAGGCCAAGGGGGTAAATATGTCAATAGTAATCGTTCCGCTAAGAAAGAAAAGAAGTGACGATTTCGGGGTCCTTCCGCCATTCATATGCAAACCGGAAAGTCTTGATAACCTTCCGAAGTAAGCAGATAACAGGAGGAAACCCAACTATGAGGAGAATACGAGGCTCAAAGAGTGCTTTTATCGATGGTTTGGTTTAAAAGCAGAAAGTTGAAATGGAAAGCAAATTCAGCAGACCTCATTATCTTTGAGGAGGTGAAAAAAGTGGCAGACGCTTTGCTTGCCAATAGTATCGTAAAGACTTTCAAGAAGAACAAGAAGGAAGTCAAAGCGTTGAAAGGAGTTAGTTTAAGAATAAAGGAAGGAGAGATCTATGGTCTTCTCGGTCCAAACGGCTCAGGAAAATTTACCTTTATAAGGATTGCCTCCACACTCTTGATACCTGACAGGGGGGCATATAGATTTTTGGATATGACTCAGTGAACAACTCTGCGGCGGTTTAAAGAGTGATAAACAGGGTATCCGTCGAGGCCAGTTTTTTCAGAAAACTGTCGGCTGTCGAAAACCTCTGTTTCGCGGCAGGACTTTATGGAATACCAAAACGAGAAGCCTTGAGGAGGATCAGCTCTCTCGCAGAGAGGTTCGGTCTGAATCTGAAGAGACTGAAAGATTCTCTCGAAGACTTTTCGAGAGGCATGCAGCAAAAGGTAGCCATAGTTAGAGCTTTCATGACTGAACCCAGAATGCTCTTGCTCGACGAACCAACAACAGGACTCGATCCAAGAGCAAAAAGAGATGTACAGAGCCTACTAAAAGATGTAAAAGAGACTATGAACACGACGATGCTTCTGACAACACACGACATGGACGAAGCAGAGAAGCTCTGCGACTATGTGGCCATAATCCATCTCGGAGAATTGTAGCTTCCGGAAGACCATTGGAGCTTAAGAAGCAGTTGCTCGGAAGGATTGAGAACCCAAGCTTCGAAGATGTCCTTCTCGAGTTCACCGGTGTGAGCATGGAGGAAGCAGAGTATCAGGAGGTAGAGTCGGCATGAGTTCGCAGTCAATTGCTCAAGAGCTCCGAGCCTCTTGGGCCTTCATCGAAAGGAACTTCAACTTCACCCTCCAGAGAGTGGTCCATGCTGACGACACCATGATAGCACTCCATGAAAGGCACAAATGAAAACGGCCCCATAATTCCCGGAGAGTAGAATCTGACGGGCCAAAGGTAAGGGTCTATTATCTTGATCTCTCCATCGATCTTGACTTTCTCATCCTTCATTTTGAGACTCACTCTTTCTGTTGAGAAGTGATTATCTCCGATTTCGACGGAGAATCGCTTTGTGTCGGAATGAAAATCATCGAAGGGATAAACGAAATTTCCGGATTCATTTCTGCTGCCTGAAAGGAACTGGATGAAAGAATGCGATTCGTTTTTTGAGGAAGCCGTTGAGACGCCGGGAATCACTGCAAAGGACTTTTGCTTTCTCTTGTCAACAAACTTGAATACCACCCCTCAAAGAAGCGCTTCTTCAGAGAATTGCCATGATATAGATAAGAATTGAACAGCGCACCGATACTCATAAGCCACCTCCCTGAGAGTATTTTACCTTTGACTGCGATCAATGCGTCGGGTTAGCCAGTGTACATCTTCTTCTGGACAATTGAATGTTAAGATTGATTATCATTAAGCAATTCACTCGCAGTGCGTTAAGGCCATCTGAAATAGATATCAACTGCCTCTTCTGTTGTGGTCTCTTATGCCTGACAGCTATTTTGGATGATGTTGGTTTACTCGATGCAGTTCATCTTAACCAAAGGGGGAACGAAATGGGAAGCAAAGTTCATGTGAAGGTTGAGTTCACGGGAGGCTTCACCGGTACAGGAATAACAGATTCCGGCTACAAAGTGAAAATCGGTTCAGATGGTGCGGTACCTTACGACCTGCTCCTAATGAGTCTGGTATCGTGCTTACACGCTACATTCCTCGATATTCTAAACAAAAAGAAAATTGACTTCACTTCTGCAGATATTGAAGTATGGGGAGAAAAGAGAGAACAAGTCCCCACCACTCTCAAAATATGCGAGATGAAGATTGGGATCAAGGGAGTAGATCTGTCTCACAGAAGTTCGGTCGAGAAGTCTTTCGAACTTGCAACAAAATACTGTTCAGTATACAAGACCGTTTCCAGCGTGGCAGAGATCGTCTGGGAAGTGAATTTTGACTGATAGGCGACAATCTTGTCGAGAGGTGGGACATTATGAAAAAAATGGGTGAGATGCTCTCGTCTCCAAACAGCGGTTCAGAAATAATGATAGGAAATACCGCGATTGTAAGAGCGATGCTGGAAGCAGGTGTTAGGGTTGTTACTTCGTATCCCGGATCTCCCACTCCAGAAATTGCAGCTGCAATAGCTTCGATTCCCGCGGAAAGAAATCCGATGTACTTCGAATTTTCAGTAAACGAGAAGGTTGCCACCGAGGTTGCCTTTGGAGCTTCTATCAATGGTCATCTTTCGTGCGTGTTCTTCAAGAGCGTCGGCATAAATGTGGCTGCAGATACTTTCGTTCAACTCTCTCTAATGGAACTCATTGGAGGCATGGTAATTGTATTGGGCGATGATCCGGGAGCAAACTCCTCACAAAATGAGCAGGACAACCGTCACTATGCGCATCTCTCATACACTCCAATCCTAGAGCCTTCAACACCTTCAGAAGCATACTCGATGTTTTTAGAAGCATCAAGACTTTCGCAAGAGATGCGTATGCCTGTAATTGTGAGACTCTCGACTCACGTATGCCACGCCAAAGAAAAGGTGGAGTTTAAGGAATTGGTTTTCCAGGTGCAAGATAACCGGCCAAAATTCAGTCTTGAGAATGGGCCATATATTCCAATAACTGCTGAAGCTCTTAAAATGAAGCGAAGAGCTCTGAAGAAACTCGAGGAGTTCAGAAAGACTACGGAGAAAAGCTGCCTGAATAGTGTCATTGAAGGCTCAGACAAATCAAGAGGGGTAATCACGGCCGGAGCCCCATTTCTCTCTCTTCAGGACGTCCTTAGTCTGTCAGATAAACGTCCGGATATTCTCAAGCTGGGAATAGTGCACCCTCTTTCTGAAAAGGAAGTTGTGGATTTCCTTTCTTCTCATGAAGAGGTAAAAGTCCTTGAAGAACTTGACAACGTGATAGAGAAAGAAGTCAAGGCAATTGCGTATGACCACAAACTGAATACAAGAATAACTGGAAAGCAAGACATCGAGGACTGGATAGGAGAGTATACACCAGACAAAGTTAGGGAGGTATTGTCAAGAATCTGGCCTGACGTTGTCAGTCCTCCTGGAGTAGAAACTGAGCCAATCGAGCTTGCGCCAAGACCAGCTCAGATGTGCCCTGGCTGCGGTCATAGATCAGCATTCTACGCCATCAAGAAAGTCCTGCATGCCTCTGATATTTCCGTGGCAGACATTGGATGCCATACACTCGGGTACCTCGAGCCGTATAGAGTGGGGAAAGTACTTCTTTGCATGGGGCATTCAAGCGGAACTGCTTCCGGCCTTTCATTATTCAATGACACAAGAAGAGTCGTGGCCTTCCTTGGTGATTCCACTTTCTTTCATGCAGGACTACCGGGCATTGTCAACGCGATCTTCAACAAACACAATTTCACACTGATTGTCATGGAAAATGGCACAACAGCAATGACGGGTCATCAGAATCATCCCGCCGTAGGGCGGAACTTCAGAGAAGTGACTCAGAAGATTCCCGTTAGGAAGGTTCTGGAAGGACTGGGTGTAGATAATATTCGAGAAGTCGATGCCTACAACCAGTCAAAGCTTAAGCAGTACGTTGAAGAAGCCCTGGCAGAAGACGGCCTCAAGGTCATTATCGCCAAACATCCATGTATGTTGAAGTTCACAAGAGAATTGCGCAGAAGCGGTAGGTCGCTGCCGAACCCCGTGAGAGTCGGCAACAAATGCAACAGGAAGTACATTTGCGTCAGTGACTTTGCATGTCCCAGCTACCAGCTTTCTGATGACGGTTCGGTCTGGGTACAAAACGATCTCTGCATAGGAGACAGATCTTGCGTCCAGACATGTCCTTCGGATGCGATTGCTTCCGAAGATAGATAAAGGATGTGAGAGAATGGAGAAATTCGACATATACATTACGGGAGTTGGCGGTCAGGGAATTGGTCTCCTCAGTGAAGCTCTATTAAGAGCGATCGACCATTCCGAGCAGAGGGGTATTGGGGCAGACACACACGGATTGGCTCAGAGAGGTGGCATGGTTTCTTCTCACTTAAGAATCGGTCACGGTGCCTACTCGGTTCTGATAATGAAGCACAGCGCAGACATGGTTATAGCACTTGAGCGCCATGAGGCTCTGAGAGGAATGGGAAACTATCTGAAGAAAGGCGGAACACTTATATACTATGATACTGTCTGGCAACCACTGGAAGTTCGTCTAGGAAGAGCAGAAGAGATTAAGAATGAAGATATTGAGCGAGAAGCCGACAAGAGAGATGTAAAGGTAGTAAAGGTATTGGTCGAGAATTTGAAAGATTCTAGAATGCAAAACGTAGTTCTCATGAGCAAGATTGCTCATGAGGGGCTTATTCCAGGTGTAACCGTTAAACATTTCGAACTAGCTCTCTCAGACCTTATGGAAGGAGACCTGCTCAGGAACAATCTTGAGCTCTTTGGAGAGCTTTCCAAACAAGGGTGATTAACATGGCCTTCGATGTTGCAGTTATTGGTGCGGTCGGGATCGATACGAATGTCTATCTGTCGGATTCTAAAGTAAATCTCTCGGTCGAAACGAGTTTTGGCGAGAACCTTGATTGCATAGGACAAGCAGGTGGATATGCCTGCCAGGGTTTTGAGAGACTTGGTTATAGAGTCTGCTTTGTTGGTTATGTCGGCGAAGACTTCTCAGGGAAATACATTCGACAGATTCTTACAGAGTTGGGTATAGACACTAGTCTGCTGATGATAGACCCACTAGGAACGAAGAGAAGCGTAAACCTCATGTATATGAACGGAGGCCGAAAGAACTTCTATGATGGCAAAGGAGCAATGAACCTCTGCCCCAATATCGAAGACATTAGGTCACATCTATCTGGAACAAAGCTAGCCCATGTAAACATCGTGAACTGGACTAGATTTCTGCTTAAACCACTGAAAGAAGAGGGCCTAATTCTTTCGGTAGATATCCAGGATGTCACTGACTCAGACGATCCCTATAGAAAGGACTTCATAGAAGAGGCTGATGTTCTATTCTTCTCTTCAACAAACTTCGCTGACCCGTATCATCTGATCAAGAAGTATCTCGAAATTAGAGGCGACAGGATAGTCGTATGTGGAATGGGAAAGAGGGGTTGCGCAATTGGCTCAAATAAAGGTATTGAGCACTTTGATCCAGTTGAATTGGAAGAACCCGTTGTGGACGCAAATGGAGCCGGCGACAGCCTCGCCGTAGGTTTTCTTTCAAGTCATTACTTCGAAGGCTATTCAATAGAAGACGCGATTCTGAGGGGTCAGATAGCGGCTAGATATTGCTGCACAAAAAAGGGAACATCATCGGAGCTAATAACGAGTGAGCATCTAGATAGGCTGTTCAAACAGATCAATACAAGTCGCAAACAAGATCAGTAAACGCTCCGGGATTATCTCTGAGTCAATCAGAAGAGGAGTGCCGGCTAAGAGCCGGCATCCCCTCTACTTTCATTCAGGTCTCACATCCGGAAAGACAATTACGTCTTTACTTGGCAGACCCACGAAAAGCACTTCATTTGTTACGTAATTCATCACTACAATCCTGTGCATGCCCTGCTGGTCCTTCTCAGTGAAGTATACGAGATTCCCTTCTATCTTCACCGAAGGTACCGGCGCATCCATGAAGAGAGTGCTGTCAGATATTACCCTATCCCGGCCGTTCACCGTGTCAAACACATGCAAAGAGTCGTACAAGAAGTCCGCATAGTCCTCAGGATACTCAAAATAGACTATTTTCCCGTCTTCACCAAACTCAGCCCAGAAAGCCGGCGCATCTGTATTCAGTACAGACTCTGTGTCAAGCTGAACTATGTTTCCTTCGTAATCAATCACGAACGTCTTCTCGTTTGAAAGAAAGACAAAGTGATGGTAGTCTTCAATCGTTTCTTGCACTTCTCCAGATTCCACATCTATAATCGAGAACACATCCCAACCGGTGGACACAGCTATTCTTGATCCATCAGGAGACCATGCAACCGGTATCATACCGTAATCTGCCTCCATTGACCATAGAACGCTAATATCACTGTCAACCATCGAAATTGTCTCTCGCCAGGTGTCCATTAGCAAGAACCTTGTTCTGTCAGGCGAAAGCGAATAGACGTCAACTCCATCGAATCTCGCCTTTTTCTCACCTTCTACGACAACGCCGTCCATATTTTCGGAGATGTAAACGTAAGTACTGGCATCCAAGAACTGCCCGTATATGGAATTGACTAGCGTACCCTGAAGAACTCCCTCAATATCGTAGAATCCTATGCTGATTTTCTCAAAATCGAAGTTTACTGAAGTATATGATACTACCGAAACCTCCTCAGCAAGGATTTCGGTTAATCTCTTCGGCTCAGGAACTCTGGAAACCCAGGAGAAGATCCAGGAAAGTTCAGGATAATTCGCAACAAACTCCTGAATATTCGCGTTCAACGACGTTTCGTCATCTGAAAGCACAATCGCTCTGAATAACGCATTGACATTGTCCGGGACATATATATAGTAGATCAGAGCCAGGGCTTCGTGAATCTCCGTTCCATCATCATATGCTTTACCCTGCAGAAACCATTCTACTGCGTCATCGTAAAAGCCTTTCTCAAGATCAAGAATCCCATTCAGGTAGTAGAACATCGGTTCCCTCTCTAGCAATCGAGAGCTCTCGTTCAGCAGATTTCTTGCAGCATAAAAGTCATAGTCATCTATCATCCCAATGATGTAAGGTATTAGATAGTCAGTCTCCCCGAAATCCTCAACTAGAATTCTAGATACTATCAAATTCAGATCTGCAGGATACAGTTCAACAGATTGCTCATGTAGGAAGATGTATGTTTCTAGCTGCCCTTCTCCAAGTCTGTCAACAGATTCGCGGACTCTCTCTTCGGATAGATACCAGCTGCTGTTCATTGCCTTAAGATACAGAAGCAGCGAATCTTTATTGGGCTTAAGCTCAAAGAAGACTCCAGAGACATCCTCGGCATAGTCTGAGTAATAGTTCTCGAGAAGTCTCTCAATTCCGTACTTGATCACTTGAAACATAGGTTCTGGAACTTCATCAATCGAAGCCACTACATCTTTCAAAAGCGTTCCGTAGCTCTCGAAATCTTAGTTGTCATCGTAGATCTTCAATAAAGCCTGAAGGCTCTCCACATCCATAGGATTCTCGGCCAGCTTGGCTCTGAGTTCTTCAACTTGCGCCGTCACAATCAGCGGCGTAATGAGCAGAAGCAGTACGAATATTAGTCTTTTCATCGAAACACCTCCTCGGCCAATTCTAACGCTGTCGGTAGTGCATAGCTGCCACGTTGAAGTGTCTCTTCCTAGAAAGAAGCCAGCTCACTGTCGACAAAGATCATGAGCTCCGACAAGTACTCTTCTGAGAAATCGAATTCTATCCCAGCGCTTTCAAACAACTCATCAAGCGGCCTTGAGTAACCCATTGATAAGAACCTCTTGTAATCTTCTATTGCGCTTGATCCATTTTGCTTGTAATTTCTGTATATCGCAAGAGCACCGAGCTGAGCTATTCCGTATTCGATATAGTAGAAGGGGTTCGTAAAAATATGAGGCTGAAGAAGCCATCGGATTCTCTTTTCACTTTCCAGTCCAGTCCAGTCAACACCTGCATTGAAGCGTTCAAAGATTTCGGCAAACTTCTCGTCTCTTTCATCGGGAGAATGATCGGGATATGTATAGATCCACTGCTGAAACGAGTCAACAACCATGCACCAGGGTAAGAAGCTCAAAGTACCGGTCAGTTCTTCTCGCCTGGCAATTGTCATCTCATCTGCGCTGTAGTACTCGTCCCAGTAATCCATCGTCAGGAGTTCCATGGACATAGAGGCAAGCTCAGCTGCTTCATGCGTTGTATGTCTGTACGTGATCAACCTTTCGTCTGCCGTAGCAAATGAATGCATTGCGTGGCCAGACTCGTGAAGGATTGTCCGGACGTTTGCAGGAGTTCCCGTAGCATTCATGAAAATGAATGGAGCACCAGTCTCATCAAGAGGATAGTTATAGCCACCTGGAGCCTTCCCCTTTCTGTTTTCAAGATCTAGCAGGCCGTTATCCCTCATCTTGGATAAGTTTTTACCGAACTCTTGATCGACTCTCTCAAGAATCCTGATAGCTTTGTCAACAAACTCATTCATATTACTGAATGGTTTAAGCACCTTCCCTGAGGGTACAACATTCATGTCCCATGGTTTCAACCTCTCCAGTCCAAGCTCTCGACTTCTTTTCTCATTTAGCTTGGAAACGTAAGGAACCACTACCTTCTCTACTGAATCGTGGAATCTAAGCACATCCTCGACCGAATACGCAAATCTGTTTTTCTTCTGATGCATATAATCCCTGTAAGTTGCAAAACCTGCATTCCTCGCCTGCGGAACTCTTATCGAGAGAAGTTTGCCAAACAGATCCTCCATGCTCTCATGAACTTCTTTCAGCTTTGCCATCGAAAGGCGCCATGCCTCTTCCCTGATTGAACGATCAGGTTCAAGTTGAAACTTTGAGAGTTGAGACAGTGTGTACTCCTGTTCTCCATACTTAACAGTCAGAGAACCAATACTTGCCGCATATTCAGAACTTAAATTCTTCTCCTGAACCTCCAGAGGAAGGTTCTCCTCTCTGAATAGTTTTACTGTATTGGAGACGATCGTATCGAAGTTCTCGTATCTGATTCGATCTAATTCGCTTCTGAAATCACTGTCTAAATACTTTTTCATCAGCATAATCCTATAAGGCTCCGCTTTGGAATATACCTCAGCGTAGAATCTTGAGTACTCCTGCCTCTTATCCTCGCTGTCGGCAGCCCTAGTCATGTCTATATACTTCCACGCGAGTCTTTCCTGAAGAATCATGAACAACTCACTCCAGAAGTAAAGAAAATCCTCAAGAGAAGCTCTATCTACTATCGGATACTCTTCCAGTCTCCTGAGCTCTTTCTCAAGGTCTTCCCATATGGAGAGGTCAACGTCTTCGCCGACATATCTTCTCTGAAGCTTTCTAATTGTCTTGCCACTCATTATTGAACCTCCTGTCTCGAATATGTGTAGTCAGTGTAAACTTAATTATACACGGTCCGCCCTTCAGTCGTTGAACACTAGATCTCCATAAACCAATGTTTTAGAAGATCCTGGCTCAGTTATTGGAAATCGTTCCTGCAGTGATAGACTTATCATTAGAAGGAGGCATTGAATTGTCGCGAATTGCCGTTGTTGGTGAACTGCTTATTGACCTGATATCAAGCAGTTTTGTGAGAGATCTTGGCGAAGCTACTTCTTTCGAAAGATACTTTGCCGGTTCTCCAGGAAACCTTGCTGTAAATCTTCATGATCTAGGTGTTGACGCAACTCTTCTCTCCAGAGTAGGCGATGATTCCTTTGGAAGAGCTTATCTTAAACACCTCGCTTCGCGAGGAATAAATATCTCTTATGTTCAGAGAGACGCGGAAGCACATACTTCAATCGTATTCGTTTCGAAGTCACAATCATCCCCACAGTTCATAGCTTTTAGAGGTGCGGATTGTTTTCTTGAAGAACCGGTGGATATCGTGAGTTTTCTCGAAGATGTGGAATTCATTCATTTCACATCTTGGCCATTCTCATGTGAGCAGTCGCGGCTGGCGTGCATGAAGCTGGTGAGAAAGGCATTGGAAGCGGGAATAAAGATAACATTTGATCCCAACTACAGAAGGGTTCTCTGGGATCGAGAGGATGATGGTTCGGAATTCATAAAGGAATTCCTGAAGTATGCATTCATTGTAAAACCTTCTGAAGATGATGCCTTACATATCTTCGGTACCGGAGATCCTCATGAATACATTGATAAGTTTCATAATGCCGGCGCCTCAAATGTCGTCCTGACTTTGGGCCACAAAGGATCTGTGATTTCTGACGGTCACAAAACTGAAACACTCTCTCCATGCGCAAGAAGAGTAGTGGACACCACCGGTGCTGGAGATGCTTTTTGGTCCGGTATCCTATATGGCCTCCTTCAAGGGAAGGATATCTTTGAATCGGCCGCTTATGGGAACTATTGTGCCGCCTTTAGAATCGAACATGAGGGAAAGGATGTAATTCTGCCTTCTATAGACGCTTTGAAGGCCATTTTCGAGGCAGGTGATGACTTGTGAGAGTGGCATTTATAAATCCCCAGGGAAACTTCGATAAGAATGACAGCTACTGGACAACGCATCCGGACTTTGGAGGTCAGCTGGTCTATGTGAAGGAAGTTGCATCGGCTATGTCAGAAATGGGGATCAACTGTGACATAATAACGAGAAGGGTTATCGACGACAAATGGCCTGAGTTTGCCGAGGAATTGGATTCCTATCGAGGAAAAGATAGCCTCAGAATCATAAGAATCCCTTTCGGTCCAGAAGGCTTCTTGAGCAAGGAGAGACTTTGGCCTTTCTTGGGGGAGTTTGCAAGACGAATTAGAGAATTTTATTCGTCGGAAAGAACTTTACCGAATTTCGTTACTACTCATTATGGGGACGGAGGTTTGACGGGAGCTATGCTATTCAAAGAGACAGGAATCCCATACTCTTTCACAGCCCACTCCCTTGGGGCTCAAAAACTCGACAAACTACTGCAGACTGGAGCTGACCGTGCAGAGATAGAATCGAGATTCAATTTTTCCTTCCGAATAGCGGCTGAACGCATTTCGATGAAGTATTCGGCAGTCAACTTTGTTTCCACTTCTATGGAGAGGTTCCAGCAGTACAGTCACATACTCTATCGAGACTTTTCGGAAGTGGGCAACGATTCAAAATACTCCGTTGTTCCCCCGGGAGTCAACACAGACATCTTCGCTGCAAGTCCTACTGAACTTGACACAATCATTGAGAAGAGATACAAAGAGGCGGTAGAGAAATTCTCTAAACCGTCCAGACTCCAACTCCCGATGATCATCATTTCTAGCAGATTGGAACAGAAGAAGAATCACATGGGAGTAGTAAGGGCCTTTTCTAGCGACGGCAAACTGAACAGTTCCTGCAACCTTATTATTGTTACTCGGGGTCTGAATAATCCCTATGATGAGTACAAATCTCTTCAAGAACCTGACCGAACTGTTCTGGGCGAGATTATTGATCACATTTTCAAGAATAATCTCGAAGAGAGAGTCCTCTTTATGAACATAGAGAATCAGTTGGAGCTTTCAGCTCTATACAGAATAGGGGCAAAGAGAAGATCTGTTTTTGCCCTTACTTCCCTGTATGAACCGTTCGGACTTGCCCCAATCGAGGCTATGGCCTGCGGTCTACCGGCTGTTGCAACATCTAGCGGAGGCCCTACAGAGAGCATGAGAGAAAACAATGTTGAATACGGAGTGCTGGTGGACCCTCTTGAAACGGATGATATCGCCAGAGGGTTGAAAAGGGTCCTTTTCACCAGTGAAGATTTCTGGAATGAATTGAGCTCGAGAGGTATTGACCGTGTTACTGAGAAATACACATGGCGTTCTACTGCGGAAGGTTATCTTAACCAGATCAAAGAGAAAATCAGGTGTGAATATCCAGAGCCTGAAATCCCGGACTATCTTTACTCTGGTGATGCCATCCCCTTCATTGAGTAATCTGCCTGTATAACAATCGGCATTCCGGGGAGCTCTGCCGAAGAACCCGCAGTAGCCGGCTAACAATTTCGTGGATGACGGAGGGAAGATGTGAAGTACAACTTTGACAGAGTTATCGAAAGAAGAGGAACGAATTGCATAAAATGGGACCACGCCAACCTTTTCTTTGGGCGGAATGATCTGCTACCGATGTGGGTTGCCGACATGGACTTTGAGTCACCTCCCGAAGTTATTGAAGCGATAGTTGCCAGAGCTAGACACGGCATTTATGGTTATACTGCGAGATCAGACGGATATTACGAATCGATTGTAAGATGGCTCAACAAGAGACATGGATGGAAAATCGAAAAGGAATGGATTTCACATGCACCGGGAGTAGTAGCGGCAGTTCACATAGCGGTGATGGCGTTTTCCCATCCAGGTGACAAAGTGATTGTCCAAACTCCAGTCTACTATCCTTTCTTCAAAGCGATTACAGAGACAGGACGTCAGATGGTTCGGAACCCTTTGAAAGAATCCGGTTTACATTACACAATGGATTTTGATGATCTTGAGAAGAAGATCGATTCAAGAACGAAGATTCTTATTCTCTGTAGTCCTCACAACCCGGTTGGAAGAGTATGGAAGGAAGATGAGCTTTCTAGACTCACTGATATTTGTTTCAGGAAAAACGTTCTAATAGTATCAGACGAGATCCATTCAGACCTGGTTTTTGGCAACTGCAAACATATTCCAACCGCGGCGATTTCTGAAAGTTCATCATCTATCACGTTGACTTGTTTGGCGCCAAGCAAGACCTTTAATCTCGCAGGGCTTTCATCTGCAGCAGTGATCTCTTCAAACAGAAGACTTCTCGACGAATACTCAAACATGCTGAACTCTTTGGGCGTAGGGATGTCGAATGTTTTCGGTACGGTTGCTCTCGAAACAGCTTACAACCATGGAGAAAAATGGTTGGAAGAGCTGTTGAAGTACATAAATGCCAACTTTGAGTACATGAGAGACTTCTTGAAAACCAACTACTCAGAAGTGAGAGTCACTGAGCTTGAAGGCACTTATCTCGCATGGGTTGATTTTAGAGCTACGGGTATGAGCGTTGAAGAACTTAGAAGTTTTCTCTACGAAAAGGCAAAAGTCGGGTTTGAGGATGGTTCAGTATTCGGTATCGAAGGAGAAGGATTCATGAGAGTAAATCTCGCATGCCCCAGAGCTATACTTGAAGAAGCAATGAAGAGATTGATGGAAGCCAGGAAGTGATCCAAAAGTCAAACTACTTCGAAACTTCGTAACTTACTCCGAAAGAGAGAAAAGAAATACATAGAGACTTAAGAAACGGTCACGTCGAGTTAATTGACATATTGTTTGTTTCAACTAGAATAATTTAAGGACTAGAACCTAATGCAGAACTTAAAACACCAGCTTTGCTGTTCGACACGACACGATTAAACAGATGCAGATATTCTAACCCCACCCCTGTTCGGAAATTCCCAAATCGCAAACAGACCCTCAAAGAGAGGGTCTGTTTATTGTTATATAAATGTCCTCGGCCACTTATCTGTTTAACTTGAACGAGGTGTATCGTCTGTTATCGGTAAACACAATGTTGAGACTGACAATCTCAGAAACTCTCTTCATTGTATCTAGGGTATAGAAAGATATGTGACTCATATCCCTCATGTAGTACCATTCTATGAATTCCTGTCTGTCCTCAGGATGGAAGAGCGTCATCACTGATAGAACTCCATCATCTTCTAGGCAGTCGGAAAGCATTTTGAAATACGCAATGGGTTCATCTAGGTGTTCAAAGACTTCTGTTGAGGTTATGAGGTTGTACTTTTTCCCCAGAAAGACCTTCTCTGGCGAAAAGTAGGAATCATATATCTCCATATTGAATCCATAATCCCTTTCAAGTATCTTTGCAAGAACCGGTGTTGGACCACTCCCAAAATCAAGCCCTCTTCTTCCTTCAGATAGAAAATCGGTGACTGCAGTATCGATAAAGTCTCTGAAATAGGCAACGTATCTTGGATCGTCAATGCTGTTATTGTGTCTTCTATAGATCTTTAATTCATCTTCCGGAGAGATCCGATCTGCCTCGTGTTTCGAGATGAAACCGCAGTTATCACAGCAATTGTAACCCACCCCGAATTTGCGGTGAACAATTCTTTCGGTTTTCGAGCCGCATATTAGGCAGTTAACAGCCTTCCTTTCATCAATCACAATTGTCTCCTTCAGTTCTATTAGATTATACATCAGGCGTCCAGTCGAGCTGTTTAGTGCAGGCAAACGAGTACACCATTTGGGCTATTGTGAGATTCTATGATGCAGTAATTAGAATTTATGCACAGTGAAGTTGATCATTTCCAACAATCTTGCAGTATTTGGAAACAATCAGTCGTCATTGAAGTGCATATTTCTCCAAAGAGCATACGAAAGATGGTGAACTTCACTATTTTTCTTTAGTACAGAACAAATTATGGAAATTAGTTGAAAAGTAGTTATTATAATTGAAGATTCTTTTAGTTCACGCCTTGACTTTTTATGTTTTGTTGTGATATATTATAAATGTAGAACCAGAAATTAATAAAAAGGGGTGTAGATATGAGAAAAGTTAAGGATCCAGCTTCCATTGAAAGAGCCGTTCAGAAGTTCAAGGAAAAGGTTGCCAAGGAGTCTTTCCCACAGTATCTATGAAGGAGGTGAGAAAGATGAAAGGAAGAGAAAGGAAGATTCATTACAAGGAAAGAGAGTTCTACCCGGAGATCGTTGAAGATTCACTGAGAGCTAGACTGATTAACGTTAGGTAAGAGAGGAGGAGGAGAGTAGATCAGATTTAAAGAGAAGAGAAACTTGAAGGCAATAGACAGATTGATCGAGAGTGAAAGACAGCGTTTACAGTAATCTATTAATCAGTCCAAGATTCTAAGACCATTTAACTCCGTAGAGAAGGAGGTAAGATCATGAGAGAGAAAAGAAGAGAGAATTTGGCAGATGTGGATAGGTATTTAGAGAAGGTAAAGACCGATGCTCTGAAGAGATACATGACCTCCATCCACAGCTGAGAAGAAGGCGAGGCGTGTTAATTGAGAAAATCCATTACAATACTCCATACCAAATAACTGAAGATCCGTTCCATAACTTTCTAAAGGGTCTTCAGTTTTTTGTGTAAGACTCTGTGGAAAGAGATGGAAGAAATGAAGGCGTAAAATACACCCCTCACCTTCGGTGATCATTTACACTTGTTTGGAAAGAGCCATGGTAGTGAACGT
>NZ_DJGL01000048.1:0-167 GCF_002432735.1 Mesotoga sp. UBA5847
AACGTTGTCTTCGTCAGCGACCAGCGGGTTCACCGCTTTTAAGCGTTCAGCGGATCTTTGAGCGAGAAGACGCTTTGAGTTTGAGATGAAGCTTCGCTTCGAGAGAAACCCTATTCGGGACTACTAGGGAGAAAAAGCAGATCTTGTGCAGGTGCATCACGGGATGA
>NZ_DJGL01000048.1:238-3116 GCF_002432735.1 Mesotoga sp. UBA5847
AGGGCAACCTCAAGGGATGACAGTCTTTCACGTCATCCTGGCGTGCTACTGGCCAGGATCTCGTTCTTTTTGGGTGCGAAAAACGCAAACAGTTGCAAGTGACAAGATGCAGGTTGAAAAAGAAACGGTTATTCGTTATCGGTTCACTGTTCTCCGACAAGAGCATGGCCCCGTTCTTGGAAGAGCGGTTCTTTATTCTTAAGCTCAGGAGCGCAATCAGAAGTCGACTTTTGAGAAGATGGTGTTCCTTCTATCTGATTCAAACATCAAGAATATGTCTCAAAGATTCTTGTATACATTTCTACGATGGCCGATATGCAGATTAGTAACTGACTTATCTTCATCACTAATCTCATAGATAATCCGATAGTCACCAGCTCTTATCCGCCATCCCCCTCTTCCGGTCAACTTACTAGAACCACTTGGACGCGGATTCGAAGCGAGCAGCAATATCCTTTGCTTGATTCTGCTATAGTTCGGCTCTCGAAGTGACTGAAGCTCTTTTGCAGCTGTGCTGAGAATAAGAAGTTTGTATGTGTCAGGCATCTTCGCGCTTGACTTTATCTAGAGCCTCTTCAAACGGAAGAATCTTGTCGGTTGACTTCTTAGCTTTGTCGTATGCTCGAATCTCTTCCAATTCTTCCAACTCATCGAGAATCTTCTTATATGTAGAAATACTAAGAATCACGCTAACTGGTTTTCCATCTTCATTAACAATCATGCGGGGTTCTTTCATTAAATCACCTCATATGGAATTATAGCATTTTGAGGAGCGGTCCCTCGTTCCGAAGCTGCGTGTCCAAGTTCTTCTTGGTAAAGTTGAGGTCAGGGGACAGAGGCGAGAGGTTTGAAGGGCGACAAGAACTTAACTTTCTAACCTCTGGTTCGAGATGAGGAGAGAGGGCGAGAAGGATGAGAAGAACTAGATCCCGTGCAGGTGCATCACGGGATGACCCCAAACAGGAGCCCTGAACAGAACATTTTCAGGGCAGGCTTCATTGGGGTGGGCTTCTTCTTAGGGCAGGCTCTACGGGATGACAGGAATAGGGGATTTGCGGACACACTAATCAGGGAAGGCTCAACGAGTTGACAATGTTACACAATTATTCAGTTTCCTTGCACGGGCGAACAGCTGTTCGTCCGAAACGACTTTGCGGTTGACAATCCAAGAGGTTCAGTAGTAATCAGTAGACATACCTTCAAATACTCTGAGTGCGTTATATTCACATCTTAGGAATGGTATGTGCTATAATAGCACACAGAGGAGGTGGGTTAATGGTGCACTTAAGAGAATGTAGAGAAAGAAGCGGCCTTTCCCAGGAAGAAGCTGCTTCTAAGCTGAGCGTAGATAGAACTTCTCTTTCAAGGATGGAGAACGATAAGCAGAAGATTGATCCTGTTCTCCTGTTTAGAATGGCAAAGTTATACAATGCTTTGCCAGAAGATCTACTTGGAATTCAGAAAGAAAAAGAAAGGGAGTTTTCGTTGGCTTTCAGGGACAAGAGTAATCTGGATGTTGAGAGCAGAGAAATATTCGAAAAGATTGAGAGGATTGTGAAGAATATCATTTTTCTTGAGGGAGAACTGAATAGTGAGGACTTCTAGAGAAATCGAAGCCGTTGCATTGAAAGCGCGCAAAGAAATTGGGCTTTCCTTAGGTCTCAACGAGACTTTGCTCAGAAAAAACCTGGAAGACAGAGGTTACTTCCTTTTCTACTATCCATTCGGCGAAAGTGGTATTTCGGGAGCGTTGTTCAGCAGTGTTCATGCGAGGATATTGGTCGTCAATTCATCAAAATCTATCGGTAGGCAGAACTTCACAGTGGCTCATGAATTAGGTCACATCTATCTACACAATACCGAAAGTCTGGTCGAAATATCCGGAGATGAATCTTCTACAAAGGAAAGGGAGGCTGATAGCTTTGCTTCGATGTTTCTCATGCCAGCCAATGATGTCTCTTCAATGATACAGACAAACGGAGGAATTGAGTTTGACGCAGTGGAAGTCATGGAGATGTCGCAGATGTTCAGGATGAGTTACAAAGCCACGCTTAAGCGGTTGACGGAGGTTTTTGGCCGGAAAGCTATTCCATTGACTTTGTGGGACAAAAAACCCCTTCAACTGGCAGAGATGTTAAATATGGATAAAAGACTCTATGAGCCAAGTGGGGAGAAATACTGGTCGAACACCAAGTATGTATCAACGGCCTTCAGGGCACTGGAAAAAGGAAGAATCAGCTTCAGCAGATTCCTCGAGCTAATGAAAGATATAGGGCTTAATGGCTACGATGTTCTTGAAAACATGAAGGAGAGCGACTAGTGTTTGTTATAGACACCACGGTTTTATCTAACTTCGCTGCAGTCCAAAAGATTGATACTCTTGTGAGAATTCTTAAAGATGAAGCAGTTGTTCCAGAACCCGTCGTGAATGAGTTTCATGATTGCAGAAGGTTTTCGAGATTAGAGATAGGTTTCCCAGTTGTACAGATTATGCGTGAAGATCTAGAGTTATTTGCTGATTCAGTCAGCAGTTTCGGTTTCTCAGGACTCGGAAAGGGAGAACTATCATGTATCTTCACAGTGAGTATCAAAAATCTCGCGGATACAGTTCTTACCGATGACAATCTCGCCAGAAAGTACTGCAGGAAATACAAGATTGAATTCCACGGAAGTGTGTATATTCTAGCTCTTGGTGTGAGAGAACGAGTACACTCCCTGAGTGAAGCTGAGAAATTGCTTTCAGAAATGAAGTGTTATGGGTTCTGGCTGAAAGACAGAATTTCGGTTCAAGAAGCGCTAAGACTTCTTTGCTAAAGAGACAACGAATAGAAAAGCGTCTGGAGACTCAAGACTGGCGCTTTCGCGCCAGGAGGCAGCA
>NZ_DJGL01000035.1:0-12249 GCF_002432735.1 Mesotoga sp. UBA5847
CTGACCTCAGGCTCTTCCCAACCCTTCAAAGAACCTTCAAGATCATCCCGCCAACCATTGCAATCATCACGCTCGCCAGTGTCCCGATTAGATAGTATTCTGCAAAGTCTTTGTTCTCGAAATTCTTAAATCTGGCCAGCGATTTGGCGGCTATTACAATGGTTATAGAGGCAACATTTCCCGTGAGATAAAGTGTAAGAATGAGAAGTCTTTCGAAGATCCCGATCACCTTTCCGGTCTTCACATTATCGAGAACGGAGCTGTCTCCTGCTATTCTCTGAAGATAGTCCGGTACATTCTTGTAGATGAGATCGAAGAGCTTTCTTATGAATACCGCACCGGCAAAGAGTACGTACAAATAGACAATTGTTATCAACAGAATTCTTTGAACCGGAAGCGAGGATAGGTTTAGCCCCGTATGTATGGAGAACCAGCCAATGAAGCTCGAGAAGCTCCTTGAAACGGTGAAGCTGGAAATCGGCAAGAGGAAAGAAATGAGCACTAGATGCAAGAATTGGTCAACAAGGAGCATAACAAACTTCGTTGCCGGACCTCTCCGACTCTCGATCTGAGCTTTGAACACATCTATCAGTATATGAAAGAGGGAAAGCACAAGGCAGTACATGAGCACATCGGTCAGCTTGAAGGGGAGCATAAGAACCAGAAGAGTCACAAACACAACGCACCAGTGTTTCAGGAATCCCTTCATCTGAACATTATTCTTTTCGTTTGCCATTGCGTCTGTCTGAAACAAGAAATCGGCAAGTACATGCGCCAGAACCGAAAGCGCTAGAGGTATCACTAATCGTGTCATGGTAGCCTCCGTTAATATCCCAGTAAATGCGCGTTTGTCGTGAAATATACTTATGATAAGGTCCTAAAGACTTATTTAGCGTAAATAAGGTTATATAGACTAATTTTACAAATATAAGGCTGAATAAACTAATTTCCAAGCGACAAATCGATCAACTTTGCCAACCCCATTTCGGCAGCTCTTACCACATTCCAGCTGGCCTTTTCACAGTGTTCCTGAACCGTCGGGGCTGTCACTCCCAGAGCCTTAGCCGCCTTTTCGTAAGTCCCCTCGGCTTCATATACATGAACGGCTTCCCACTGCTTTTCAGTCCAACTCCTCTCAACAGTTTCAAGCAAAGATAAAGAGGTGTTCATGGCAATTGACAGTAACTCGTTATCATAAACGAAGAAAGTGTTGGAAATCTTACTTTGCTTCGCACTATCAAGCGCCGTTCTCGCATCGAAGAAGACTCTGCCGCTTAAATCCCAAGAAGAACCGGCCTCCTCAAGCTCCTTCTTATCGATTTCGCCTATGCTTAACCCAATTCTTAGCCTGAAGGGTCGCACAATGTATCTCAACCTTCGAACAAGTATCGGTAGGGCCCCCAGCTCAGACAATACACCCTGAATCTCATCTCCTCTAGATATGGCGAATGGCTTTGCGAGATACTCCGAACCAAAACCCTCGATCGAATTCCGAATACTCTCCACCGGAATCTCTTGCTTCCTTGATTGGATGATATCGGCGGTAATTATCGCATAAAGACCCATACAGCTCACACTCCGTAAACAGCAGAGGCACTCCAAACTGATTGTAGCACAGATCCTGGTGAGACCATAAAGTGACGACAAACAGAATGCCACTCTAGTCTTTACGAGATACCCACTTATCGATGTGGAGATCAATACGACATCCTAGATAAATGGATCGGCTATTCAGAAGTCTTTGAAGGCTTGTTACTCAATACGAAAACTGTTGATGGAAATTCTAGGGAAAGCCCGTTGAAGAAAACGGGAAAACTCCCGAATATGCTGCATCTTCAGCAAATAGAAGGAGTAATGCGTCTGATGCAGAAATTCAATGGCTACTAGTCAGCTAATTAACTACTTCAAATAGCCAAAGATCTTTCTCTCTCTTTTCTGCACTGCCCTCTTGATAGGACATGGAATACCCTGCGAATATGATCCTGTTCCCTTCAATATAGGCTGAATTGACGACATCATCCCCGGAACCGCCGAAAGATAGAGTATCTATTATCCCTCCTTGAGAATCCAGTTTCATGATCCAAGCATCATTCATGCCGGAATTTTCTTTGACATCGATGTCGTTAGAAGTTGTCTGTCCAGCTACAATCAAGTCCCCATCATCTGTAAGAACTATGCAACGCGCAACGTCCGTGAAACTCCCGCCGTAGTTCTTGCTCCACAGTTCATTACCATCATCATCGACCGAAATAACCCAGAAATCTCTTCCACCAAGTCCATTCGAAAACAGTGATACCCCGGCGTCCTGTGAACCAATGGCTATGGCACCGCCATCACTCTCTGCAACAATATCGAAGCCATCCTCAAACCACTGACCTCCGAACTGATCAAACCATTCGACTTCCCCAGCAGCCGAGATCTTCAAGATCGACATCTGGTTGTCCACGTAGTTGCAGCTTATTCCACAATCTCTGTAAGCAAAGTAGCCGACTGCATAAATTGACCCGTCCTCTCCCAGGTAAAGTTTTTGCGCGCAATCTTCAGATCTGTAAGCGCCAACTACCCATTGAGACACCATATTGCCTTCACTATCCAGTTCCACTATCCAGAAGTCTTCTCCCCAATCATAGCCAGAGACATCTCCGTCCGCAGATCTTGTGTATCCTGCAACTACAATGTTTCCTGAAGGTTTCTCAAGTACATCGTATGCATGATCCTGTCCGCTGCCCCCAAGTGTTCTCTCCCAGATGAGTTCGCCTTCTGTTGAAAGCCTGATCACCCAGAAATCACCAATACCGTTGTTATTAGTCACATCTCCGTCTGCGGATTCCGTCAGACCTGCCAACAAGTATCCCCCGTCAGCAGTTAAGGCTATTGCCTCAGCAATATCTCTCTTACTTCCACCAAAGGTTTTCCACCACTGAAGATTCAAGTCACTGTCAAGTTTCACTATAAGGAAGTCTTCCTGACCGTGTGAAGAAACAACTGTCCCAAAAGAAGAGTCTGTGTGCCCTGAAATCGCAACGCTTCCATCATCGAGAATCTTAACGTCGCTTGCCTCGTCGTTGCCGCTTCCACCAAGAACAAGAGACTTTACTACATTTAGCCTTGCCCCCAGAAAAACCGTAATAAGAATTAGAAATACAGTTACTGACATTCTTCTCATCATCTATTCCTCCATCTCATCATCAACAACTTCTGCATCCCTTTCCGAATAATCCTAGGATCAATAGTTGTTCATATTCGTTTCATTATATTTGATTAGGTGCTGTGAAGTATCTAAGAGAGGTTACTAATATGACCGAGATAAATAATCGTGATGTCAAAAACGGGAAGTTGCGCGGTTGCATCTGAAATTCCCGGAATACTCGTTCTCATGAGAGCCTTCGCTGAATCGAAAAGCTTACTACAATGAAAGACCAATCGGGACTTTTATAGCCGAAAGTGTAAATGGCCTGTGAGACAGACCTTACCACCTCGAATTAGCGAGATCTTGATTCCGTTCCTTAAACCTATCGAATTGTGTGCGGCCAGAGTTCCATGAAGGATGTTGTGCTTCTGAGAGACTGAATATCAACATGAAAACAGATACTTTATGATCCAGATCGAAATCCTCATTATCCGATGCAGTTCACAACGTCCACAGTTCCAAGGAAGAGAGCTTCTTGCAGTTTGAAATCTGATATCTAGTCTGGCAAGAAACCCGAACTGAATAGCTCAAGACAGCCTTTGACGACTTCTTCATCATACTTCGTGCCAACTCCTGATTTAATCTCTTCCAGGGCCATCTCAAGTCCCAGTGCGGGTCTGTAAGGACGATGGGAGCTTACTGCCTCGACAACATCTGCAACTGCAAGAATTCTCGCTCCAAGCATTATTTCACCGTCTTTCAGACCTCTCGGATAACCGGACCCATCGACTCTCTCGTGATGCTGCCTGACTATTTCTGCAACGGGCAGACCGAAATGGATCTCCTTCAGGATTTTGTAGCCTTCGTCGGGATGATTCTTGATCAACGCCCATTCAATCTCGTTAAGCCTTCCGGGTTTGTTGAGTATATCTGCAGGTATGAACAGCTTCCCGATGCCGTGGAGCCTGGAGGCTAACGAAAGCACATTTCGGTCATCCTGTGAAAGTCACATCTTTCTTGCTTTCTCTTCTGCCAGTATGGCAACCCTCTTCTGGTGACCTGCTGTGTATGGATCCTTTATTTCAGTCGTCTCGCTCATAATTGCAATAAGCTCTTCCTGGGTCTTGCTGATTCTATTGTAAAGGCTGTCGATCGGCTCGCGAATGGACCTGTAGACTATCCCCTGCAAGATAACGAAATAAGATATCACTCTGAAAACATGGCCAAGCATGTTAGAAAAACCGTACACGTCGGTATAGGTCGTAAAAACTATCTCACCGGCAGCGGTCATAAGAAGAGCCAGAAAGTAGTACTTTTTGTACGGGACAACGTCTGGAGAAACGCTTCGAAAAAGAAGATAGATGCTCAATAATATGATTCCGATTACTACATATTCTATCGAAATCTTGAATGAAGTGAGACCTATTCCCATAATGAAACATTCAGGAAAGTATCCAAGGGAGATCGTCGTCTTTCCAAGGGCTCCTGCAATAATGAACCCTGCAAAATAGCCAATGTTGAGATTTCGTTTCTTGGGCAGAACCAGCGCCAACGCCAGACCGGAAGCCTCTATCAACCGACCCAGAATCCAGAACTGTGTCGGCTGATTTGCCGTCCAGGAAGAAAAGACACCCATCCCGGCAACGAGATTGTGTGAAGAACATCCAGGACCATTACTACGCTGTAGAGATATCCCATTCTCAGCACGAGAACATTCTTTCCTTTGGAAATGAATGCCATTGATACCAGGACTCCGGCGATCAAAATCGCCGTAATTTCGATAAACGAGTGGAAAAGAAGAAAATTCAAACGCGACACTGCTCACGAGGCCAAAGCGATCAATATCCACACGGAAACAGTAATTGTCTTAGATATAACTTTACCACCAACGAAAAGGAGTTCTCTCAAGTATAATCCCTATCAAGCATGACAGCAAAAGTCCTTTCAATACGAGCTTGTGCAATACAGTGCCAACGGATCCTCCTGCCAGACGAAGATTCACCACTTACCAACAATACCAGTAATAGCGACTTCCCGAAGCATCTCTAAATACTACACACAATATAAGGAATCATCTCAGCATATGACGACCAAAGTAGCAGAACCTGTGGAAAGGCAAGAAATCCCGGCCTAAAGAGAGTCGAAACTGAGATCGCCTTTCAGCAAAGGATAGACACAATGTATAATAAAAGATGCACCATGAAAGGCATTCAGAGTTGAGCGAAAGTTCTTGGTCGGTGCTCGGAAAGGTGGAATAGATGAAGAAGACTATGAAGTTCTGGGATCTGGTCGCACTGGAAGTGGGGATGACAATCGGGGCAGGAATATTCATCTACATGCCGATCGCTTCTCAGAGTGCGGGGGTGGGAACAATACTTGCATTCGTCGTTGCCTTTGCTCCCATGGCAATTATCATGATAAACGTCATGTTGCTCGGATCGACACTTCCCACGACAGGCGGAACTTTCAAGTACGGTGCTTTCCTCTTTTCACCCAAAGTCGCATTTCTCGGTCTCTGGGCCTATCTCTTCGGTGCATTTGTCGGCCTGTTTCCGTTGAACGCGCTTGCGCTGGCATCATATATGAAGGGTATCTGGGATGGGATCGCTCTTGTGCCTGTAGCTCTGATTATTCTCACCTTCTTCTATGTAGTCAACCTTATGGGTCTTAAAATGGCTTCGCGAGTGGAAATTCTAGCTGTAGCTCTACTTTTTATTGCTATCACAATTTACACTGTGCCGGGCATTGGCAGAATCGAAGCGAGCAACCTCGAAGGCGTTTTCTCGAAAGGGATCGGTTCGATAATATACGCTTCGGCGCTATTGACTTTTACTTACGCGGGCTCTAATGCCGTGATAGAGCTGGGTGGGGAAGTGGAAAACCCCAGGAGAAATCTCCCGCTTTCGGTGGTTTTTTCTCTCTCAGTTGTCTTGGTCTGCTATCTCCTGATGGCAATCGTCTCGTTTGGAGTAGGAGAAGATGTAATGACTAATGGCACTCTTAACGACGTTGCTTCGAATTACCTCAGCGGATTTCTTTTCTATGTCTTCACATTCGGCGGCCCGATACTCGCAATTGCTACAACGATTAACGCGACATACATGTGGGGGACTAGATCTTTGCTCGCACTTTGTAAACTCCGAGTATTCCCCTCAAAACTCGGACTGGTCAACAAGAGAGGAACACCATGGGTTTTGCTGACGATTATTTGGCTTCTCTCTTCAATTATGCTGATTTCAGTTGGCGAATCCGGCCTAAACCTATTCGCAGCCTTCGCTTCAATAGGCGGAATAGCAGTAATCGTCCCAACGATGTTTGCAGTCTTCAGACTGAAGAATGATCCAAGGCTCAAAGAGAGAGCTCCCGCAATAGTTAATAAGAAATGGTTTACCCTAATCCCGGTTTTCGGGGCCGTGTTTTCAATAGTGATATTGCTCATTCTTCTTTATCAGGTCGGGACAGATTTCAGTGCTTCATTCTTCTTGTTCTTCATAGTATGGGAGATCATTGGCATAATTTACTTTGCCTTCAGATTGAGACACCTCAATCGTGTGAAAGACAATCCTTTCGGCAGAGACGACTTATCGGCATTCGACGACTGAGTAGTCTACGAAACTTATCGACTGAAGGACACGGCCAATGCCATCCTTCCTGCATTGATTGCGTTTCGAACACATACTGTGGCGTGGTTCAGTTCACACAGTATCTCAATGTATCCATGATTCTCTCGAGAATCGGTTCATTCTGGCTCCAAAAGCCCATCTTAGCTGCAAATCCAATCGATAGACAGTACCCGTCTTCACCGGGCTGATAGACATGTGAGTAGATTGTTCTCTCAACGTCCCATTGGGGCGCCGTAAGTTCTATCCAGATTCCCGGCTCTCCGGCTATTACCCTTTCGAATTCTTCAACGACTTCCATGCTGAGTCTTGTTTCCTCTTCTTCCTTCTCGAGAAACTCCGGTTTAACTCTTGCGATGACAAAGAAGATATTCTCCGATCCGGGTTCAGCATCAAACCATCTGCTTACTGGCTTCGAGTTCTCATCGCCCTCCAGTTCAAGTCTGTAGCGCTCCGAATCATCGAACCAGGCCGAAGGCACCTCGTAGCACAGTCCGTCCGAAGCAACTTCTATCCATTCTGTCTGAACGGTCTCTTGAACGACTTCTTGATCATTCTCAGCAGGAGCTTCCTCACTCTCGATTTCGTCCTCAAGCTCGTCCTTTCCAATCCATGGATCGAATGATACATTGTCGCTAACGGGATTTCCCGTTCCCCGGTTATTGAGGGAAGGATGATGCGGTCCGGATATGTCGCCCCACCAGCAATCTACAGCAACTACCTCGACCTGACTATCGTTTCTTACACCATAGATGGTGTTCTCTTCGAAGATACAGTCAGCGAAAGAAATAGGAACGGTCTGCGAGGAGGAGATCCCTACTCCAGTTGAATTTCCAGAGAACGAAGACTCAAGAACTTCTAAGAATCCAGTGCAGTCGCTTAGATGAAGACCATCGCCGGCAGTCCTTGAGACCGACACATTCTTGGCGATCAATGATCCAGAACCTGTCTTGAAAAGACCTGCCTTGTCCCCGTAACCGGCAAACATAACGATAGCCCACTCAAGCTCCGCGCTCCCTTCTTCCTGTATGTAGATACCTCTCCACCAACCTGGTTCAGGAAGAGAATCATCGCCGTCACGATTAGAATCTCCTCCAAATGAGTCATCCCGCCAGTCGGTGAAAACGATCGGCGCATACTCAGTCCCTGCGGCCTTTAAGCCACCGGAAACCCGTAATCCCCTATAGGCAGCAAACTTCAAAACTGTTCCAGATTTGATTTCCAATATTGCGTTCTTAGAAATGGTTAACTCCCCAGACACGTAGAATGAGTACTCACTGCTCAGGCCGAATACTACGTCGGAGGTTATCATTCCTCCATCTACAAATACATCGGTTCCGTTTTCTTCGAATCTTGCCAACCGGTCGTCGAAAGAGACATTAACTGCCAGCCGTACCCCAGTCCCGTTACTTATGAATGAATTGTTCGAGAGTTCAAGACTTAAATACCCGGCGAGAAGCTTTAGCGCGTCTCCTGTGACATTATGGATAGTAGAATTGGTTAGTGTGAAAGATCCTGATCCGCTACGAACGATCCCGCTCTGGGAGTACCCTATGGTAATCCAATCTAGTTTGGCCTTTCCTGACTCCCTTATGTTCACTGAATTCCACCAGCCTCTATCCGGCGCTGTGGCTTCGGCATCTCTATTCGTATCTCCGCCTACAGAATCATCTCTGAGATCGGTTATATGAACAGGCGATTGCTCAGTTCCTATAGCGATAAATTCGCCATCAACTGTTATAGAAGTATTTTGGGCCACTTTGACAACTGTGCCGGCCAGTATTTCCAGTCTTGCGTCTCTGGAAATAGAAGTGCTTCCGCTCAAGAACAGGGCGGTATGCTCAGGAACTCTCCAGACTATTTCTCCACTTATGGTTCCCGCATCTACGTGAATATCCCGGTTGTTTTCGGCAAAGTGTGTCCTCCCATCTATAGACAGCGAGCTGTTCGCAACGGCCCTTATGCCAATATCGTTGGATTCGAAGAAAGATCCCTCGATAACCACTCCATCTGTCCGGTAGTTAATTCCTGCTCCCGAGTTATGAGAGAAGGTAGATTCTCTAACCATAACCCCGCCGGCTGCATTGTCAACTCTGAAACCGTCTCCTGCAATGTGCTCAACAAGTGTATGCGACATTGCGACGTGTCCCGAACTATTCTTCAAGACTCCAGCCTTATCTCCATACCCCGCGTATCTGATCACGCACATCTCGAAGTCTGCTTTCCCATCTGTCATAATACTGATCGATCTCCACCAGCCGGAAGCCGGAACCGTCTCCTCGCCGTCTCTATTTGCATCTCCGCCAACTGAGTCATCCCTAAGATCGGTGAGGTAGATAGGCAGATTCTCTTTGCCCGTCGCTTCTAGAACTCCGTAAACGATAATTCTGTTATTCTGCCTGAACTTAATGACAGAACCGGAATGAATACTAAGTAAAGCCCCAGCTGCGATATTCACGTCTCCCGTAACTATCATAGAATAATTGCTGCTTGATCCCCAGGCTACTGCTCCGTTAACAGTCCCGCCGTCGAGGTAAATGTCGACCGCATTCCCTTCGAAGGATGTTGTCTGATCGACAAAAGAAGAACCTATACCTATTCGCACTCCATTCGTATTGCTCACATACCGGTTGTCGAAATGCTCGAATGAAGAGTATCCTGCCGCTATACGGAGTCCGTCCCCAGAAGTATTAGCTATGACCGAATTCGATACCGAAAGAGCACCTGTCCCACTCTTAACTATCGTTCCACCATCGGTTCTACCGCCATAGGAGATTCTGCACCAATCGAAGTAAGCAGAACCGTCGTTGCGGATACTTATAGATCTCCACCAGCCGGCCTCCGGTGGTGATTCTGCTCCAGGTATTTCACCGCCAACAGTGTTGTCTCGAAGATCGGTGAAAAAGATGGGTGATTCCTCGGTCCCTAAAGCAATGAGCTTTCCATCGACAGCAAACATAGAGTTCTGCGCTATTTTGATAACAGTTTCCGGCTTCACTGTGAGGCTCGCTCCGGCAGCAATAGTCACGCTACCATTCATCAGAATCGATATATATCCCGGAGTCGCCCACACTACATCTCCCGAGACTGTACCGGGATCAATCTGTACGGCAATACTATTTTCATCAAAATACGTTACTTCGTCCACCTCAATCGAACTGCCAGCAAGAAGTCTTATTCCAATGGCATTAGAAACAATAGCTAAAGCTTCCGTCTTAACTCCGTCGGTCTTGTAATACAATCCTGAACCTGAATTGTGAGACAATGTCGAGTATCTCACTTCGGTGCCGCCAGCTGCATTGTCAACTCTCAGTCCGTCACCCGCAACATCATGTATGGTACTGTACAAAATTGAAAGGGCTCCGGTGCTGTTCTTGATTACTCCGGCTCTATCACTAGCTCCCAGATAACCAATGACACAGTAATGGAAACTCGCGCTGCCCTCGTTCAGAAGACTTATACTCCGCCACCAACCAATCTCCGGCGAAGTCTCATCGCCATCCCCGTTGGCATCTCCGCCGACTAAATCGTTTCGAAAGTCGGTCAAGTTTATGGGAGCGTCTTCTCTACCCTTTGCTTCAAGGTGACCGTATACTAGAATCCTGTTGTTCTGCCTCATCTTAATCACGGTTCCGGCTTTGAGCTCCAATGTGGCGCCTGCAGCGATGGTTATATCTCCATTGGTAACCATAGAGTAATCGCTGTTGGCTCCCCACACAACATTCGTGTTTATTGTGCCTCCGTCAAGGTGGATATCAAGATCATTACCTTCAAATCGCGAAGTGAGATCTGAGAAAGATGAGTTTATCCCCAGCCGCAGACCAACTGAGTTGTGCCCGAAATAGTTGTTCGAAGACTCAAATAGAGAGTACCCGGCAGCTACTCTTAGTCCATCTCCGGCGCTGTTAATAATCGTTGAATTCGATATTCTTAGAAAACTACTGCCGCTCTTAAGAAGAGTAGCTCCATCTGATCTTCCCCCGTAGGCCAGAGTGCACCACTCAAAAACGGCTGAGCCCTCGTTCAGAATATTGATCGACCTCCACCCACCATTCTCGGGAAGAGTCTCGTTCCCGTCACCGTTTGCATCTCCACCCACGGAGTCGTCACGCAGATCAGTGAAAAAGATCTGCCGACTCTCTTCTCCTCTCGCCTGAAGTTCACCGTAGACCAAGATCCTGTTGTTTTGCCTGAACTTGATAACAGTTCCCGGAGCTATCTCAAGAGAAGCCCCGACACCCACCGTCACATCCCCGGTAACCGTCATGGAATAATCGCCGCCGGCTCCCCACCTTACATTCGCGCCGATAGTTCCTCCGTCAAGATGGATGTCTACTTCGTTTGAAACGAAATCTGAAGTCTGGTCAAAGAAGGATGAGTTTATCCCGACCCTGACTCCATTCGTGTTATACATGAATAGGTTGTTCAGGCTTTCAAAAAAAGAGTACCCCGAAGATATTCTGAGACCATCGCCTCGGACTCTTCGGATGATTGAGTTAGTTAGTCTCAAAGACCCCGATCCCGCCTTGAGAATTCCAGCTCCCGTTGAAGCACCTGCAAAGGAAATTTCACACCATTCAAGAAAGGCAGAACCCTCATTACGAATGTTGATAGATCGCCACCATCCAGGTACCTGAGCAGTTCCGGTGAAGACAATCGGGTTCTCCTTATTGCCGACAGCCCTCAGAGTTCCGTCAACAATGAAGTCCTGATTCTGGACGATGAAAATCTCTACCCCCGGTTCGACTGTAAGAATCACATTAGGTGAAACGGTGATAGTAGACCTTACCAAGTACGGACTTCGATCCCTCGTCCAAACAGTATCTTCGGCAACGGTTCCTGACACTTCTGTGGGAGGTTTGTACCCATCAACAGGTGTCTCTGAGTTCAGGGCAAAAAGCACCCCTGACGAAAGTAGAAGGATTATCAGCAGCGAAGTTTTAACAAGGCAAAACGCTTTCATAAAGCACCTCCAGAGTATTCCGGGCTTTGCCGCCAGTACTACTCGGAGATTGGCCCGATCACGCGCCAAAGCCTTCGTATGAACTGATTATACATATGTGCGGAGCGAATACTTAGCAGATTGAATAGTACTCTCTTGATTTAAGTAACAATCTGGAAGGAAGGTATGGACGGACAAATGTTTGGTTAGTATGGCTTTCCACGAGGCAAATTCGGTGAAGAGACCTGTTTCGCGACTAGGTTCAGTCCATTGTGATCGTTCAATAATCCCTTATGAACTCACATTACGACTGGCCAGCATCAACGCTCAGAATTCTTGCTTATTGGAGGGCAGGATATCTCTTCTACAATCATTTAGGTCAAACACTTGCCTTCATAATTACTCTATAGATGGTCGAGCAGGTCTCATCCATGCTTCACAAAGGTGTTCTTGCTCAGTTCCCGGAAGGCAACATCCAGTTTTTCCCTGGTGTTCATGACTATGGGACCTCCCTATGTAACAGGCTCTTTAAGAGGTTTCCCTGAAAACAGCAGGAA
>NZ_DJGL01000035.1:12333-17976 GCF_002432735.1 Mesotoga sp. UBA5847
TGGCTTCCTCTTCATCAGGATCGAATCTTCCGCTACCCAGCAGTATAAAGATGAAGAGAGTCATATCATCACCGGTCTCGAATGACCACTCTTTTCCGGCTTTGACCTCAGCATCTAGATGCTTGGCCTTCACAAATCTTCCTTCGAATGCTCCGGTGATGTTCTTGTAAGGTCCCGCAATTACGCGCACTGTTGAACCTTCTTCATCTACAGCAGGAACATCCTGACTCTTTATGTCTCCATATTGAGGATTTGCCATTTTGTCCCTGGCACGAAGATTAAGCCGGAGCTGTGCTCCAAGCAATCGTGCCGAGGGTTTGGGCATCTCTTGATGAATGATCCCGGAACCTGCAGTCATCCATTGACAGTCTCCGTCGAGTATTTCGCCTTTGTTGCCCAAACCATTACCGTGCTCTATAATCCCGCTTACAAGATAAGTCACGGTCTCGATGCCCCTATGAGGATGCCATGGAAAGCCCTTAATGTAGTCCTCCGGATCTGTCGAATCAAAGGCATCCAGCAGCAAGAAGGGATCGAAATCCTCAACGTCTCTTTGACCAACTACTCTAACGGGCTTCACTCCGGCACCGTCAACGGCGCCTCTCCCAGTCAAGATCTTGCTGATTTTCCGTATTCTGCTCATTGTAAGTTTCCTCTTCACTCCGCGGCGCATTCTCATGCATCAATACTCAAAAGCCTTTCGCAAAAATGGTGTCTGCAGATCTCCAGTCATGAATGATCTTCTATCTGAATCCCATGATCTATTATCCCAGATAAGCCTCCAGGAACATTCTCATTAGCAAGATAACAGACAACAGGAAGGCCGGACCTTGTCGGCCCGGCTTTGAGGGATGGGGTGAGAAAGCTCATGAAGGTTTCCACTGTCAGTTCTGCTGTACCTGGTAATTAATTGCCGCTTGCTGTGCTTCTATGTCGAGGTTCATGTTCACCTGCACTTTCTTCAAATCATTTTCAAACAAATTATAAGAAAGAATTTTGGTGGTATTGTCGCAGAAATATGGGAAAAGATGAGAGATAACCTGAAAGTTGTTTTCTTTTTTCGGTAAACCTTTTTGAAATATTACAGCATGCACAAAGAGAAAGAATGAGAATTTTCGAATCACTGCGTGCATATTATTCAGTTTCCTTGGATTCACAGGAGATGATGAGAAAATTCCGGTGTGTACTAGAAACTATCTAAGTTCATTTTTCAAAGAAGGCGGACCGATAAGAAGGTGCTCAGAGCGTATTCACCCCTAGGGGAATTGGACAAGTAAGTTAGGAATAGTAGACTAAGAAGGGGCGAATATGGAGAGAGTAGAGATGAGGGGAAAGCAAAGAGGCCAAGTAAGGATCTAGGATCTCCTGAAGCCTTGAAGAGCTCTTTAATCCCCTCTCGAGAGGGGTGTCGATGGCTTCATCGTCGACGGGGTGTGTGCACACATCAAGAATAACCCTCATGTTCAGCATGGCGGAATTAATAGCGTCTCGGATATGGTGAAAAAATGATTTAGTCTACAGTCATCCCTGAGCCTCCCCTGAAAATCTCCTGTTCAGGGGCATTTCGGACCTGATCCGGAATCCAAAATTCATAAGCCTCCCGCTGAAATTGCCATTACTTTATGCTCTTGCTCTCTCGGCGATGTTGATTTCGGAGGACGGTGGACCGTTGACGACCATCTATCAATTCTCACACTCTCGCAGCGAAGCTCTCGACAATGCTCTTTCTCGCATGATGTTATCCAAGGACGTGTTCTGGTCCAAGGCGAAGGACCAAGGACGGCTCTTTACAGTAATCAGCGGGCCCTTATTCTTAAGCGGACACCGGCTGTATACACTTTCAGCTGCTCATTGCCCGACGAAGCCTGACTGGCTTCAAAATCGCCTTTTGCCGAAGGCAGCATTGCGACCTGGCGTGATCTTCGCCAGCCTTGCGTCCACTGATGTTCTTCAGTGCAATGCGTCCCACCGAAGGCGGCATTGAGTCTTGTTTCAATGAGAACTGACCTCTCCGAAGCCTGACTGGCCAACGAAGGTGACTGGCCCATATCAGCTCGTTCTTTTCGAATCATAAAGCTCCAGAACTCTCGGTTCGTTCTTGAAATCCCTGTAGAAAAGGAAGATGATGAAGGCATTTGCCGCGTAGAAGGCAGTGCTAAGCAAGAATAACACGGTATAGCCGCTTATAGTAGTACCAACTATTAACCCGAAGATCATAGCGGCTACGGCCCGAACAGTATTGTTCAGAAAACCGTTGATTCCAGATACTGTTGATAGTTTTGAATCTGGAACGTATGAGAAGATTATTGACGTCATGATCGGGTTTGTTATGTTCATGAAGACGAACCTGAATGCGTAAAGAATCGTGAATAGAATCGGCTCTCTGACGACTACTAGAGAGAGCATCAGTGGGATTACAAGCAACTGCATTGTCAGGTTGAATTTCAGTGCGCCGAAGCGTCTTCCTAATCTGTGGGATAGTGTCGATCCGGCGGCAGTCCCTAATTGTGCAATAGAAAGGGCGATACCTATACCTGTTGCCGACATGTTGAAAAGGTCTTTGAATATCAAATTTCCGAAATGTATGAAGAGACCGGCTCCGAAGCCCACGGTTGCCGTGGATATGAAGTAGTATGCAAGCACCTTCCTCTGGTCGTTCTGAAGTCCCGAAAAGTTGAATAGTTCCTTGAGTCTGGATCTCGATTCCGTCATCTCAAGCTTTATGACAGGTATTATTGCAGGTAGATGGGCGACCATCGAGATTATCAAAGTCGTTTGAAGGCTGAAAAGATCTCCGAATGCCCCACCAATGAAATTGCCGATGACTCCACTTGCCATGTTGATTCCGAAGTTCAGACCGAAGACCTTCGCTCTGTTTCCCGTCTTTGTTATGCTTGTCATTGTCGCCATGACTACGGTGAAGGCAGTAACTGTAAACCCACCTTTGATAAACGATAGAACGATTATAAACGTCGGATCAACTACGAAAGCAAGCGCGATTCCAGATACGGGAACGACAATCGCAGAGAGAAAGAGAATCTTCTTCTTTCCGATAGAATCTGCGAGAACGGCTGTGAGCAGCCCTATGATCGCCGATCCCCATAACTGGGCAGAAGTCACGTTGCCTATGAGTTGATTTGAGAAACCGATTTCTCTCAGATACAGATTATAGACAACGCGGTACATTGAGATTGTTATAGTGGTGATGAATGTATAAGTCAGCAGTAATACGATTCTCTTTCTCAACAAAAAGACCTTCTTTGTTTGATTTGCTTACTATATATTACCATTTTGGAAGGATTTTGTGGGATGATTAGGTTCGCCAGTCTGCTGACGCAGGCCAGTCTCGCCTTCGGCGAGGCCAGTTCCGGCTGCGCTGGCTTGAAGAACCACTGAACGCTGAAAGATCCGACTGCGATGAAACGCCTGCGGTTGAATGCCGTCGAAAACAACGCTGTCAGTCAACAGACCTTTGACAAGATCGAAGCACATATCCCGGATCGAACCCGGGATGACCCTGAACAGGACCACCATACAGGAGCCCTGAACAGGAGACCCCAAACAGGAGCATTTTGGGGCAGGCTTATCAAGAGAGGCTCCACGGGATGAGAGCCTTTTCTTCTTCAAGAGTAACTGGCATGCTTCAGGCCAGGATCTTGTTCTTAAACCGAGAACGATGGAACGAGAAGACGCTTTGAGTCTGAGATGAAGCTTCGCTTCGAGAGAAACCCTTTTCGAGACTACGAAGAACAAGGAGAGAAAGCAGATCCCGTGCAAGTTCATCACGGGATGACTGTCTTTTCTTACTTCACGTCATCTTGGCACGCTACTGGCCGGAGAACGGTGAACCGACAACGGACAACTATTTCTTCTGCTTGCAACTGACAACATGGAACTTGGAACTACTTCTTTCCGGTGGACGGTGGACCGTTGACGGACAACGTTGTTTTGAGCAGCGATCAGCGGGTCCTTGTTCTTAGCGTATAGCGGATCTTCAGGGCGAGATCTCGTGCAGAAGCATCACGGGATGACAAAGTAAGGGACATAAGGAGTTACTCGGGATGCCGGCCTTAGGTTATTCGGAAAACATCACATCCCTTCATTCTGACAAAGCTCTTGGTCAGAATCTCGATCTTCACGTGAACACAACGGTTCCATTGCCTGACGAAGTCAGAACTGGCCTTGTCAAATCGGTTTGGTGTTCTTATAGTTTTTCTCGCCACTGCTTGCAGTGACTGGCCTCAGCAAAAGCTGAGACTTGCACCACGAAGTGGTACTGGCGAAGGCGAAGCCTTCACTGGCGGCGATGATTTTCGCCGAAGGCGGCATGCGTCTTATTTCAGCAGTGACTGGCTCTTCTCTTGAGCGAAATGAGCTCTCGAATATGCTCTTTCTAGGCTCTTGACAGCCTTGCAACTTGCAACCTGGTACTTGGAACTGTTCTTCCCAGCGTTAAGCGGGTCTTCGTTCTCAAGAGTACAGCGGCAATTTGAGATGGCAGTTCTTGGAGAAATTCTCTTAGGGACAAAACGCTATCCAGATGCACCAGAGTTTACCAAAAGAATGGCAGCGAAAGCCAACCCAGTCGCTAACAAATCGTCAATAGATATGGCTATACTAGGCTTTTGCCGAATCTAACGCCCTCTAATTCGGTTCATTAGATGTTGAGGAGAATCTTTATGCGATCCAGTACCTCCAAGATAACTTCTTCAGAGACCTGGCCGATCTTCTTCTCCAATCTATCCCTCCAGATTGACCTCAAGTCCTCGGTTTTGATGTAGCTTGTTACGTCGAGACCTGTTTGCTTTCCAGAAATCTCAACGTGAAGCGGGATAGATTTGTTCTTTGACGTTAAGGGCACGACAATCACGAGTTCAGCAGGCCCATGATTGAACTGGTCGACCGAAATGACCAAACACGGCCTGAAGCCAGATTGTTCTCTGCCTCTAGTCGGATTGAGGTTTGCCAACCATATTTCGCCTCTAGAAGGTAGCTCTCTATTCATGATCGCTCTGACCGTCGGAAAGTGTGCCTTCCCATTCTTCCCTCTCCACTAACTCGCCTTTCCACAGATCGCCTTGTTCTTTCAGTTTTGCGAATGCTTCATTTGTATCTTCGAGGAGCAACTGACGTCTGTATGACTCCACTGCTTTAGAGAGCATCTCCCCAATTGTTTTGCCACTGGCGGAGGCCATGGCCTTGAGTTTGGAATGAGTTTCGGAGGAGACTCTGACTACTTGTGTCTTCAAAACCGATCACCACCTAGTAAACTGATCAGTATACTATAACATAACACGACTTGTGACAGAAGACGCTTTCTCGGTTGATCCCATCGAAGGGAATAGATGCTGAAACGAGTTCATGACGGAGAGAATAGGGTATCGAGTATAGGGTCTCGGGTGTAGTGAAAGAAACGATCTTCTCTGCAGTTATTCAATGGAGCCTATGTTGATTAGCTCCACGGGATCCCATTTTTCTCGTTCTTTGCATCGTTTCTCTACTTCTTGCACAGTCCTCGTTTTTCGGTATGAATCGAGATTCTGGCAAGAATCATGAGAATGACGGGAAGGACTGTCATCCTGAATTTATTCAGTAATCTGGGCTTTTTGAGAACCGTGGCGGGGGTTGGGGTGTGCCAAGAAG